>CAYHRC010000033.1:5343-14220 GCA_964358565.1 uncultured Sphingobacterium sp.
TTTGAAACCGTATTTCGCCTTCTCTTCAGGTTCAACTGGCAGGCCCTTATACAAGGGAGCACCTTTTTGCAGTAACCTGGCCAGTATCAAAGCTGCATGATGCTCTCGTGATAGAGGTGCCAGGCTTGTATGTCTTTTCATAATTATAAATCCTTTGTATTAAACTTTCGGGTTGAAACCCACACAGGCAGGATTATCCAAAAAAGGAGTACTACAATGGAAAATATGAATCCCATATAAGTGCCAAAGAAATCTTTAAAGACAGCTCCGGTATAACCCATCATTGCTGATACATCAAGTTGGAGTAAAATAAGTATCCGGCTCAGATCTATTGGATTTAAGGCACTTAAAGCTATCATCGGCTTTTCCATCGGATAATCAGCAAACTGAAATAGCAGGAATAATACTAATCCGTCAAACAGTAAAGAAAAGTACAGCCACAGCATGATCGCTGCACCGATACCTTTTGCTTTATCTCTTGTCCGAACAGTGGCTAAAAGGGCTATGGCTACAAATATGATACTGAGTAATATCCCGGTACCTATCATAGTAAGCCCGATTGTATTTGCCTGGTAGATTAATACCGGAATACCTGCACCAATCAAAAAAGCGATGGAAAGTGAGGATGCCAATCCTGTAAACAAACTCAGCCAGATCGATTTTCTTTTTAAAGGCTGGCTAACCAGTAATTCAATAAATTCAGCAGAGTTGTACAGATAAATGGTAGAAAAAATAATACTTACAAGGGGCACAACGATAAGAATAATATTTAACAGACTTAATAATCCCTTGCTGCTATTATCCTCCAGACTGAAAACGCTGAATGATGCCACCAGTAAAAACAAAGTATATATCACTACAATTTTATTGCGGAGTATATCTGTAATTACGTATTTTATGATCTTATTCATAATTGCTTATCATTACTTGTGCAATTGATTTTGCAAGTTTGTCTTCCCCGGTATCTTTTTTTAATTCATCAATGCTTTTGTGGAAAATCAGCTTGCCTTCCTGCATATAAATAATCCGGGTTACCAGGTCGTCGAGCTCACTTAAAATATGTGAAGTGATCAGTACAAGTTTCCCTTTTTCTTTTTCTGCTATGATCTTCTCTTTAAACATGCCTGATGCCACCGGATCAAGGCCGGCAGTTGGTTCATCAAGAATGAGAACCGAAGGATTGAACAAGAATGCGAGGGCAGCACTAACTTTCTGGATCGTACCTCCTGAGAGTGTTCTCATCCTTTTATTCAATAAATTATCCACCGAAAAGGCTCGAATAAGGTCCTCATCTAATGCTGTATCTTTATTTCTTATATCCTTCATCATCCCAAGCACCTGGCCGATAGTCATATTATCCGGATACCTGCCGATTTGTGGCATATATCCAATTTCATCCCTGTATCGCCAGTGATTTAGTATATTCTTACCTTTAAAAGTGATTGTGCCACTATCAGGCACCACCATACCAAGAATAGATTTAATCAGAGTAGTTTTACCGCTTCCATTAGGGCCGATTAAAGCAATACATTCTCCCTTCTCACAGACAGTGGATACATTATCCAGTGCTTTTAGCTTACCGAATTGCTTGGTTATATCTTTTATAATAATCATTGTGTCTTTAACGAGCTATCTTTTTTGAAACGAAGCAAATATTAAAATGCTTTTTTCATCATTGGCGCAGTATCCTTTAAATTTTCTGGCGTAAGAGTTGGTAATATTTTTTCGGTTTTATCCATTAAAGCTGTAATAAAGCTCCGGAACAATATCATTGCCGCCGGGTACTTTTCGACTATCATAGAATACATGCTTACCGGCCGGTAGGGGATATCCCCTATTTTATCCTTATCAAGGTCATAACCTTCATACTTATCCCAGTAATTATTTTTAAATCGATTTAAAACGAGGGAACCATTTGTACCAACATCAAACGTGTTTCCCAGAAAATTATTCCGTTCCAATACTACATCTACGCAGCTGGCCTGGATTTTTAAAGCCCATCCATTATTTTCAAAAGTGTTCCGTTTCATCAATATCCGGTTCGCTCCTTCCATATAAATACCAGTGGTATTTTTTCTGAAATAATTGCCTTCCATAGAGCCATCTGATATTTCTTTAAGCAGTATGCCATACGCCGCATCACCCCAGTTCTCTTCAAAATAATTGCTAAACATCTTTATCCTGTTTGAATACATCACAGAAACTCCGGAACCATTATTACGGAAAATGTTATTGACATAGGTATCATCATTAGAAAACATGAAATGCAACCCATACCGGATGTTGTCAAAAGATGTATTGCGCCAGATAACAGAATTTTTTACAAACTCAAAATAAATCCCGTCACGGTGGCCTGTTATTTTATTGGCTATTATCCGAAGGCTATCACTTTTCCAGCAATGAATACCATTGCCGCTTTGCTGCTCTTCTTTACTAATTCCTGTTAGTTGATTATTCTCAATGGTACAGTTAATAACATTTTGCATGTAGATACCAAAAAAAGTATCTTCCAGAATGTTATTTTTAATAATAACATCCCTGCTGTCATACACTTTAATTCCGCTAAGATCTTCCAGGCTGGAAATCCCTGAGTGTATTAGTTTAAAGCCATCTACCACCAAACCATTGGCCTTTACAGAGATGATCTCATATTTTCTTTCACCATCCAGCACCGGATAATCCATCCCTTTCAGAACTATTCTTTTTCTTATTATCAGATTTTTCTCTTTATAATGACCTGCCTCTACCAATACTGTATCGCCGGTTTCGGCAGCCTTCAGGCCCTCAGTTATGGTCTTATGCATATGCCTGGCACCAACATGAATTGTTTTAGCCGGTACCGCATAACATATAAAAAAGCATATTATAAAAAAATAGTATCTCACTTCTGCATATCCTCCCAGGTAATCGTATTACCGTAAAATGATGGTAAAGCCTTGGCCAGACTATCTTCATGGCTAAAGGCCGCTATGTTGCCGTTCATGGGACTTTTTAAGGCAGGACTTTGTAAAAAATAAGCCTCATTCACATTTAACAGCTTATGGGGGCTATTAAAATCGACAAAGTAGACGCCTGCAATATCTTTTTTATCAAACGTCCCCGAATTTAAAAATGACATAATACAATGCTGATCATCAAACTTATAAATCTTGCTTTTCTTTGTTACTATTTCAGCTCCAAATCTGGGATCACTAATTGTCATTTTACAAAAGTCGCAGTTATCCTTTCCAAGGTGGATAGGTTGAGGTTCAGTGCTACAGGCACTCAAAAACAGGCTTAATAATCCCGCAATTACAAGGCTCACTTGTTTAGCCTTCACTGTTGGTTTCTTCAGCCTCTTCCATTCATAAACCACAAGAGCCAGTAAAATTCCGCCCGCGGCGACAAAAATCCAACCACCTGTTCCAGGGATTGAGAAAGCTCCAAAATTTAACAATTGCTTAAATCCGATTAAAGGTGGCTGATAAGCCATTCCTGGAACAATAATGGCTGCATTAGGGTCCAGATTATGACCATAATTATATTCCCACTGCCAAAAATCAACCATTGCCAGAACACCAAAAATCACAAAAAGAATGAATAAAAGGTTCATCCATTTTCTTTTTGAAATAAAAGCAACCAGCATAAAAAGTATAGAAAAAAAGATAATTATTCCCGGCAATATTTTGAACTCAGGAAAGTCCGCTGTATGCAGGGTTTTCATCCCGATATAATGGTTAAGTCCATTAATAATATCCACATTACCTTCTAATCTATTTGCATAAATCAAGAGGGTTAAGCCTTCGGGATACTGAGGTGCCATCAGGTCTATTCGCCAGAGGGGTGTAAATAAAACAAGCACCAAAGCTAATCCGCATATAAACAGCACTATCCTTGTGAAACCTGTTATCTTATCATGTATCATAAACAAGAGATTAAAAAAAGGAGATATGAGTTTAGACTTTGATCGTCACACTCATACCTCCCTCTGTAAATTATTTCTTTACTGTATTCTCTTCATTTTGAGCCGTAACGTCCGATTTAGGCAAATTTGTTCCGGTACTAAAGGTTATTGGCACATTACTGCCTGCAGGTGATACCCTAATGTAACCTGACATTTCCTGGTGTAACGCACTACAGAAGTCTGTACAGTACATTGGATACATGCCTGGCTTTTTAGGTATCCATTTCAAGGTAGTTGTTTCTCCCGGCATCACTAAAAGCTCAGCATTTAATGCCCCTTTTATTGCAAAACCGTGAGGTACATCCCAATCCTGTTCAAGGTTTGTAGTGTGGAAATAAACTTCATCCCCAACTTTAATACCTTCAATATTATCCGGGGTAAGATGGGACCTAATCAATGTAAGGTTAACATGAACTTTATTGCCATCGCGCGTAACTTTGGTTGTGGCTTCTCCTTTAGATGCATAAGGATGGTTATTTGCCTCGATCTTAAAGAACTTAACTGATTTATCGCGGATAACGCTGGCAGCAACAGCCTGCGCATAGTGCGGCTCTCCAATAGTTGGATAATCAAGTAAGAGCTGCATTTTGTCACCGCTAATATCATATAACTGAGCACTCTGAGCCAGCTCAGGGCCGGTTGGAAGGAAACGGTCTTTGGTTATTTTATTGTAAGCGATCAAATATTTACCGGTTGGCTTTTTAGAATCTCCACCAGGTATCATCAAGTGGCCTACAGAATAGTAAGTAGGAACCCTGTCAAGTACTTTCAGGTCCTTAACATTCCATTTTACAACTTCACTTGACACAAACATGGAAGTATATGCATTGCCTTTATCATCAAATTCTGTATGCAAAGGGCCTAATCCAGGCTTTTTAACTTCGCCATAAAGAGCAGCTTCATATTTTATTATCGGAATACCATCATATTCTCCATCAAATGCTTTATCAGCTATAGCTTTTTGTAGCTTATCAAAGCTGAATACTGGAATTAATGCTGCCAGTTTTCCGCTGCCAACAATGTATTCACCTGTAGGATCCACATCACAACCATGCGGAGATTTTGGACATGGTATCATATAAACCAATCCGGGATAATCTCTAATATCTAATACTGTGACTTGATTTTTCATAGTTGATGTAGCCGTATGCGTCTTTTCATCAAAGCGGTTACTTGCATAGTTAACCGCCTGTTTACGGCCTTTACCTGACTTGATCAACTGTTCAGCCATCTTCCAGTTCACAGCCATAATAAAATCCTTATCACGCTTGGATGCATTTACTTCCAATAAAGTGTTTGCCTGTTCTGTGTTATAGCAGCTAAAGAAAAACCATCCGTTTGATTTGCCTTTACCGGCATGGCTTAAGTCGAAGTTTACCCCCGGGCCCTGCAACTGAAACGCAACATCCATATTCCCATTATTTTTATCTACACTGATAAAGCTGATGGTTCCTTTAAAGTTCTGCTTATAGGTATTGATTGGAACATCACCGTTCTTATCATCAGGCGGGATACTAAACCGGGTTCCGGCTACAATATATTCCGAGTTTTCTGTAATAAATGGTGAAGAGTGGTTACCTCCGCTGTTTGGAAGTTCCAAAATTTCGGCGGTACGAAAAGTTGTCAGATCAATACGGGCAACACGAGGAGTGTTATTACCGTTGACAAAAACCCAGCGTCCATCAATTTCGCCATTAGTCTGCGACATAGACACATGGTGAAGATCATCCCAGGGAACCTGTCCATGTGATGTATTCAACATGGGTTTAGTTTCCTCACTATAACCCCAACCTTTTTCCGGATCGACTGAAAAAACGGGAATTACACGGAGAAGTCTGCCGCTGGGAATTCCATAAACGGCAAGCTGACCACTAAAGCCTCCTGAAACAAAGTTGTAATACTCATCGTACTTGCCTGGAGCGACATACGTTTTAGATGCAGCATCTCCGCTTACTGCAGATCCTACATTCTTTGGCTTGCATGCATTCATGCTGAATAATAATGCCAGGATAGCCATCCCCTGAGCATATTTTGCATTTATCTTCATTTTTGTTTGATTGAAATATTAGTTAAGAACAGTTGAATTCTTTCAAGATTTAAGTCAAAGGACTTACTTTGAGCATCAATTTTTATAATAGCCCGCACTTATCTTTAGACGATCTTCTCCGCTTTTAGGAGAGGAACTCTTTTATTTTACACCATCATTTTTCCGCATAAACTCAAGTAAGCTTCTTGCGTCATCATCAGAAAGATTTTGATTTGGCATACGTACAAGGCATATTTCAAGCTGGGCCTGCATTTTGGGGTCCTTGTCAATCATTGCATCAGTATTTGTAATGAAGTTCATTATCCATTCCGGCTTGTAACGCTTGGTGACTCCGGCCCATCCCGGACCTACTAACTTTTCATCGGTAAGTTTATGGCAGCTGCTGCATTTTACCTGAAAAACCTTATCTCCGAGTTCTGCTTTGCTAGCATCTAAAGTAGCTCCAAGTTCAACATTGGTAAACTTACCTTCGCCCCTGTTAGGATCATAGGATGGATTCTCTTTCACATCCTCATCCTCATGATCGGAATTTTCATTAGTTTGTTCAGTTGTGCTCTCAGAGCTTTTATTACCTCCACATGAAGCTACAAAAGCTATAAATAGAACTACAAGACTTAATACAAGAAGTTTTTTCATATTCATTGGTTTAATTAAATTTTTATGCTTGGACAATTTTAGACATTGATTAAATGGATTTTTATGCGTTCGATCATAATTGATCGAAATCACATTTTTTACTAATGACAATCATCATTTAAGGAACAATTCGATTATACATTTGATTTTTATTTTTAAATTTAAGCATTTTATGATTGATATTGATTTATTGTTAGCCTGGGGAGCTGCCTACAAAAAAGTGAGTATTGGAGAGACGATCTTTTTGGAGGGACAACTCTGCAGTTATTATCACCAGCTTGTAAGCGGCAGGGTTAGATGGGTCAATTTAGATGAAGAAGGCAGGGAATGTATTCATGCCATGATAGAGCCGGGCGAATCTTTCGGGGAATTTCCGCTGTTTGATGATGGCCGGTATGCTGCCACTGCTGTTGCAGATATGGATTGTATATTAATAAGGCTATACAAACCAACCTTTTTGCAATTGATTAAAGAAAATGTCCATATCCTGTTTGCTTTTACGAGGTTGCTTTCAAACAGGTTAAGATTCAAATTCTCGATTATAAGAGCCTTTGGAACGCATTGCCCAGAAGCCAAAATAGCAAATTTGATCAACCATCTTAAATCTGAAAAGAAGAGCTTTTGTACAGATTGCAATCAATTAAAACTTACAAGGCAGCAGATTGCCGATATGACCGGTTTAAGAGTTGAAACTGTCATCAGAACCATGAGAAATATGCATGATAAAGGAGAACTTAGAATATTAAGAGGCAAAGTCTATTGTGAAGATATGATCGAAGTCATACCAGCTTAGCCTTTTAAAGATTATGAATAAATTTTTATCAAAGTGGCTTACTATATCATTTCTGAACTTACTTCTGGTTGCAGCTCTGGGTTTCATCCTTCGTTATAAAATTGCCTTCTATCTGCCTTTCGTCGAGCAGAAACACCTACTCCATAGCCATTCGCATTTCGCTTTTTCCGGCTGGGTTACACAAACACTGATGGTATTGCTTATTCAGTATCTGATTAACACAAAAGGCGAAACCCATATAAAAAAATATCGCTGGCTGCTTTATGCAAACCTTATTACAGCTTATGGAATGCTGATCAGTTTTATTATACAGGGCTACGCATTTGTATCTATAAGCTTTTCGACGCTTTCAATTTTCGTTTCATTTTTCTTTGCAGTGTATTACTGGAAAGACCTGAACCGTATAAATCAAAAAAAAGTCAGCCATTTATGGTTTAAAGCAGCACTCGTGTTCAGTGTTATTTCATCTATTGGAGCCTTTTCGCTTGCTTATTTGATGGGAAATAAAATCAGCGATCAAAATTGGTATCTGGCATCTATTTATTTCTTTCTGCATTTTCAATACAATGGATGGTTCCTCTTTGCAGGAATGGGCCTTCTTGTGACTAAGATGGAGAAAGCGATTATAACCGATAGAAGCCTATATTATGCGTTCATCCTGTTTTGCTTTGCCTGTATCCCAGCGTATTTTTTATCAGTGCTATGGATGCATTTTTCGAACATCATGCTGGCCGTGATCATGGCGGCAGTTATGGCACAACTGGCTGGCTGGGGACTAATGATTAAAGTATTTACCAGAAATAATGCTTTTATAAGCCAGCAATTCACAAAACCAGGAAGGATCCTGTTATTTCTTGCTGGCCTGGCCTTTTCAATTAAATTACTGCTGCAAACGGGATCAATCCACCCTGAACTGAGCCAGTTATCTTATGGTTTCAGGCCGATCATCATTGGCTATCTTCACCTTGTTCTTCTGGCGGTGACAAGCATATTTATTATTGGATATATTTTATCTTTCGAATTAATACCCGTCACTAAAAAATTAATTACGGGTGTTTTTGTTTTTGTTGCAGGGATAATTATAAATGAGCTTTTGCTGCTGATACAAAGTGTGGCCGCATTATCATATACGGCCATTCCTTTTATAAATGTGTCTCTGCTTATCGCAGCGTTTATACTGGCTTTGGGAGCCGGCCTGATGCTTTACAATAGTCTAAAACCTCTGCCCGACGATAGTTTTGCTGTTACAAAAACAGGTTTGTAATCAGGTAATAGATAGCCCATCCTCCAAACACAATATGTAAAAGCCATACCCAGCTTGGTATACTTCTGGGTGTTTCACTTCCTTCAATCAGGAATAATTTTTGATCACCTTTGCCGTAGGCACTGATCATGATGGGGAGAACTCCATCAACAACTTCATTTTCCCTGATACCTTCAACAGAAATATCAGGTCCA
>CAYHRC010000034.1:0-3033 GCA_964358565.1 uncultured Sphingobacterium sp.
TGAACTCAGCACCCAGATTAGGATTTCCATAAACCGGGTATTGCGGGTTGGAAATATCAGGTGTGGGTTGTAATTGTATGTACGTAGGTTCGTTTGCACGTCCGAAATAATTCGCATTGAATGCTCTTGTACGGGAGAAATTATAAGAATAGCGGGCAGAAGGGATAATATTAAAGCCTCTGTTACGATTAGGTGTATTAACACCCTGAACAATTGAATTACCTTCAAGAAGGCTTGGCTGTGCACTTAAGCCCAGAGAATAATTATATTTTTTTTCATTTACCCTGTAATTAACTCCAAAGCGGTTTGTGGTGAATGAGTAATTATAGTCGTTACTTAAACTGCTGTTTCGGGAGGATGAGCCAACCGGACTGATATCGAAGGTTTCTCTTTCGTTTTTATAATTTGTGGTGCTGTAAATATAATTGAATTCCAGGTTAGCTACAGGACTTAGTGGCTCATTATAAGAGAAGTTGGTATTCACATTGGAATTTCTGTTATTATCATATAAATTCTGGTTACGGTATACATCTGTGTTGCCGCTCACAGCATAGTTAATATACTGGGTAAGCTGATCATCTTCCTGTTTTGTTTTTGAGTTATTAGCTGACATATTTAGTGAAATATTCCGGCCGCGTTTTTGAAAACGGTGATTTAACAAGATGTTAGCACCAAAATTTGGGTTTGTAGAGCTGGTATTGCTCAGCGTTGTACCGTCGGAACTTAGCCTGCCATTATCACTTTGAATATAATTTGAATTGCCTGCATCAGTGGTTGATCCATAACTGAATGATGGGCTAAATTTGATAAAATTTACGCTGTCAGGACGATATTCTAAATTCCAGCCAAAACGGTGATTGTCATTAATGGTATTTTTTATTGATGTTTGATTCGTTGAGATCAGTCAGCCCTTGAAATTATTCTGCTGTAATTGGTCACTCAAAACATCATTATTACGGTTTGAGTAACTGTAATTTCCGTAGGAGCTTAACTTTTTGCCATAGTCGTTACGGTAATTCAAGCCTATTGACCCTACTGATGTAAGTCCGTCACTGCCGGCACCCTGGAATCCACCTCCACCACCCATAAAACGCATTCCTCCACCACCTCCGCCGCCGGTCCTTTGAACACGTGCACCGCCCCCACCGCCACCAAATCCGCCGCCGCCACCAAAATTGAATACCGAACTATTGGTATTATTCAAGTTGCCAATGAAGGATATTTGTTCCGCTTTATTATACGAATTGGCAGTTAGAGAGGCCTGATAACGATCTTTATTTCCCCCGCCTAGAGCACTTCTCACAAAATAGCCTTTATTTTTATCGGGCCGGATAGTAAAGTTTAAGATCTTCTCAGGGTCTCCGTTTTTGATACCGGTGAGATTTGCCTGATCACCATAATCGTCAATGATCTGCGCTGATTCAAGGATATCCGCGGGAAGCTGCTGAGTAGCCGTTTTCACATCACCCCCAAAAAAATCTTTCCCGTTTACTCTTACCCGTGTAATTGCCTTACCCTGTGCAGTAACATTACCGTCTTTATCAACCTCGACACCGGGTAATTTCTTTAAAAGGTCTTCGGCTAATGCATTTTCTCTGAGAGGATAGTCTGATGCCCTATAGCTCACCGTATCTTCTTTAATTGTAACTGCCGGAATGCCCGAAACAACTACTTCTTTCAGCATCCTGTTTTCAAATTTCAAAGTGATGGGATCAAGAGTGATTGGACCTTCAGCATCCTTATATAAAAAGCGCTTATTTAGTGTCTGATAACCTAAACTGGATACTGTTAAAAGGAAGGTGGACGATTTGACACCTTTAAAAATAAACCCGCCATCCACATCAGTACGGGTAAATATTGTATCACCTGCTGCAATGAATTTTACTGTGGCGGCAATTATGCTATTCCCTGTGGAATCTTTTACCACTCCGCTCACATCACGACTTGTTTGTGCAAAAGCACTATGACTGATAATAAAACCGATAATTAAGAGTAATATCCTCTTCATATTTGTTTGTATTTGTCTCATAATTGGTTTTAATTCTCCCGGGTAATTCATACTCAAGGGGGATGCACTTATTAATTATTGCTTTCTGGCAAGTGAACTCTTTATTAAAAATTCTGCTGTGGTCTGCATTTTGTTGCCAGTATAGTTTCTCGAAGGCATTCCGCCATACATTCCGCCATAGTTTCTGCCATATCTTCCGTTGTATCGCCTTCCATAAGCTCCGCCATACATATCATCAAAATCATTCATATCTCTTTTCTGGGTAGTTGCCGGTCCCTGAAATCCATTTATCCGTATTCTGTACGTAATGGGTTCAGTCCTGCCTGGGTCAATTCCCAGTAATCTAAGCGGTATGGTGATCTCCTGTACCAGATTATCTTTTGAATCGAATGCTGCAGCGGCTTTTATTCCGTAGGTATTATAAAGTGAGATACCTCCGTCAATGATCTCTTTGAAACCTTCTACTCTGATCTCTTTGATCTTTGAAAGGATCCGTTTTTGTATTTCCTTAGGTTCAGGTTGTTCAGTAGCATTTTGTTTTTTGCCCGGAGTTCGGTCAAGCACCGGAAAGGTTACTGTAGCAGGGTTTTTCTTGTCACTCTCAATATTTGCTGAGATGCTTATTCCTCTGGCCAGTATTTTAGTTAAACCTTCTTTGGAACCGTTTTTTACTGCGAGGTAGATATTTTCCTCGTCATTCGCTAAACTGTAGTAGAGTTTAGTTGCATCATTATAAAGGCTAAGGGTGTCATTCCAGTCATTTAATAATCCATCGACCTGAATGGCATTCGGAGCCCATTTTGTGGTTATTAATTCTGCTTTTTTCTGGGACCAGGCAGGAAAAGAATTGACAAACAAGGCCGATAAAAAGACCAGTATTATTATTTTGTTTTTATGCATCATCGTAATTTAGACTGTAATAGTTTGAAAGGTTTAAACCAAATCGTAATGATTTCATTACAAATACAAGGATTAAGATGAAACTTATTCCCTGATCGGCTTTATTTAAAAATTTTCAATTTGTA
>CAYHRC010000034.1:3043-14191 GCA_964358565.1 uncultured Sphingobacterium sp.
TATTGAAAATGCCGCATTGTTTAATTGGATTACTCAATTTGTAAAAAGCTTAAAGATAGCTGGAGAAGCTTTACTTTTTTGTTAAGGAGATCATTTGTTTATTAACTCTTTTCCTCCCAAATTAAAGCGAGGTTTACGATAGTTTGAACGGCTTTTTGCATATCCTGAACAGAAACCCATTCATGTTTACTATGAAAGGCATGTTCTCCGGCGAATATATTCGGACATGGCAGGCCCATAAAGGAAAGCCTTGACCCATCAGTGCCGCCCCGGATACTTTGAAGCTTTGCTTTTAATCCGGTACGTTCGATTGCTTCTACGCCCGCTTCGATCAGTTGTGGATGTTCATCAAGTATCACTTTCATATTCCGGTATTGTTCCTCTCTTATGAATTCATAATTTGAATTTGGATATCCCTGAAGGACCTCCTGAACGATCGCTTCAAGAATACGTTCGTGACTTTTAAGACATGTAGTATCAAAATCCCGGATAATAAAGTCAATCTCGGCTTGTTCAACACTTCCGCTAATTAAAACAGGGTGTATGAAGCCATCCTTATCAGCTGTACTTTCAGGTGACAGCCGGTCTTTTGGCAAGCGGGTAACAACCTCTGAAGCTATCTTTATTGCGCTTTCCATTTTATTCTTACCAAAGCCAGGATGCGTACTAACACCATTGATGATCAACTTCACACCATCAGCAGAAAAGGTTTCATTCTCAATCGATCCCGCTGTTTCACCATCGATGGTGTAGGCGAAATCAGCTCCAAGTTTTTTAAGGTCTGCATTGTCTACCCCGCGGCCAATTTCTTCATCAGGAGTAAAAAGGATCTTAATTGTTCCATGCCTCAATTCAGGATGAGAAATTAAAAAGTTAGCGGCATCCATTATTTCTGCTATGCCAGCCTTATTATCGGCACCAAGCAGCGTCTTTCCGCTTGCTGTGATGATATCATGGCCAATTTGATCAGAGAGGTCAGGATGATCTTTCATTCGTATTATCTGTGTGCGGTCATCAGGAAGGATCAGATTCTCACCATTATAGTTTTTATGAATGATTGCCTTCACATTTTCCCCGCTGCAATCGGGGGAAGTATCCATGTGAGAACAAAAACAGATAACCGGAACCTTTTTTTCAGTGGTTGAGGGAATCGTTGCATAGACATAGCCATGTTCGTCTAAGTGGGCGTCATTTAAGCCCATGTCAAGGAGTTCTGTAACCAGGATCCGGCCCAGATTTTTCTGTTTTTCGGTTGACGGGCAGCTATCTGATCCCGGGTTAGACTGGGTATCTACAGCAGTATACCTTAGGAAACGTTCAGTAACAGTATACCTGATATTTTCGTCGGCACTCATTTTTGCTTAGTTTTATGTTGTGAGATGTAAAATTACAGGAATCATACCGAATGCCTTTTATATCCGTTGAAATTATTAGCAATCATGAATATTGAGTCTTTACGAGACTACTGTCTTTCCCGGGGCCCGGTGGAGGAAACTTTTCCATTTGGAGAAGATACGCTTGTCTTTAAAGTGGGAGGAAAAATATTTTTACTGACCAGCCTCAGTGAACCCGAGAGTTTCAATGTTAAATGTGATCCGGAAACTGCTGTTTTATTGCGTGAAAAATATGAGGAGGTACAGCCGGGTTATCACATGAATAAAACACATTGGAATACAGTTTATATGAATGGCAGGCTTAGCGAGAAGCAATTAAATGAAATGATAGACCATTCATATGATCTGATCATAAAAAGTCTGCCTAAGAAAAAAAATAATTAAAATAATGGATTGGAAAGAAATACAAGCTCCGGAAACCGGATCCGAATATCTGGAAAAGGTCTTCAAATTTAAGGATTTTGTGTCAGCCTGGGCTTTCATGAATAAGGTAGCATTGACAGCTGAGAAAATGGATCATCATCCCGACTGGAGCAATACGTATAGTATGGTGACCATAAGATTGAGCACTCACAGCGCAGGAGATAAAATAACCGCAAAGGACAGGAAACTTGCAGAGCTTATCGATAAGCTTGATATATGATTATATATTTGTAGCTGGCCGGAATGAAAAAAAACCTTTTCACGCTTATTTAAACTGTTTATTCTCTAATGGCTGTAGCACTGGTAAGTCCCTTCGAAAAAGATAAAAGTAAAAATGTGACAGCCACCTATGCGGAGGTCATTTCCTTTTATAAAGAGCTGGACCGGAAATATGAGCAGGTTCAGATGCTTGATTATGGTCCGACAGATATTGGAAAACCCCTGAATCTAATAGTTCTTTCAAAGGATAAAATTTTTGACCCTGCGCAGATCCGTAAACAAAATAAGCGTATTATTCTGATCAATAATGGGATCCATCCGGGCGAACCGGAAGGTATAGATGCCAGTATGATGCTTGCGCGTGATCTGCTGGAGAATAAGAGACTGCCTGAAGATGTTGTGATCTGTATCGTACCCGTTTATAATATTGATGGAATGCTGAACCGCGGCGTGTCGCGTGTGAATCAAAATGGACCGGAGTCTTATGGTTTTCGCGGTAATTATCAGAACTTAGATCTGAACAGAGACTTTATTAAAAGTGATTCAAAAAATTCACGTAGCTTCCAGCAAATATTTAATATCTGGCAGCCTGAGATATTTGTTGATACCCATACCAGTAATGGTTCTGATTATCAATATGTTATTACACTTATCCCGACTCAGAAGGATAAGCTTAACCCGATACTTTCAGAATATATGACAAGCAATATGCTGCCAGATCTGTATAACAAGATGAAAGTTTCAGGTTTTGAAATGACTCCATATGTAAACAACATTGATGAAAGTCCCGATTCTGGTATAAGCGGTTTTCTTGAAAGTCCCCGATTTTCTACGGGCTATGCAGCATTGCATAATACCATTGGCTTTATGCCCGAAACACATATGTTAAAACCTTATGTTCAGCGTGTAGAAAGTACCTATAGCTTCATCCGGAGTGTACTTGATATTGTTCAGCGTGATGCGGTGCTTATCGCAGAGAATAAAATGAAAGCAGATGAAATGGTTATGAGGCAGACTTCTTTTCCGCTGAGCTGGAATCTTGACCAGGGCCGTGTAACCGAGCTCAGTTTTAAAGGCTATGAAGCTAAATATAAACCAAGTGAGGTAAGTAATCTGTCCCGCTTGTATTATGATCGAAATTCGCCTTTCGAAAAGAAGATCAAGGTTTGGGATGATTATGTTCCCTCCACTGTTATCGATAAGCCATTGGCATACATTATTCCCCAGTCGTGGCAAAAAGTTATTGATATTCTTGCATTAAACAGAATTCAAATGAAACGTCTTGCAGCAGATACCGAAATTGATACTGAGATGTATTATATAGAAGATTACAAAACCGCAAGCCACCCGTTTGAAGGCCATTATATTCATTCAGAAGTAAAGTTGAAAAAGCTTAAGCAAAAGGTAAAATTTTTCGAGGGCGATTATGTTGTTTATACTAACCAGCAACAGAACCGATATATTATTGAGACCCTTGAACCTCAGGCAACAGATTCTTTCTTTACCTGGAACTTTTTCGATTCGGTACTGGGCCAGAAGGAACATTTTTCTGATTATGCATTCGAAGATGAAGCAGCTAAACTCTTAAAAAGTGATGCAGCTCTGGCCAAAAAGCAAAAAGAAGAAAAAAACAAAGATCCTGAGTTGGCTAAAAGTGCTGCAGCCCAGCTGAACTGGCTTTACCGCAATTCTGAATATTGCGAAAAAACTTATATGCGATATCCTGTAGGCCGTTTATCAGCGCCTGCTAAATTAGATTTAAAATAAATGGAGAGTTTTATTAATGATACCCCGGTAGCTACAGTTATTTTTCTGTTCACTATTGTAACGAGTTTGTATGCCTTTTCGAATGATGAGGTTTATGGAAAATTTATGCTGCATCCCTATAGTGTGAGCCGGGGAAGACGGTTATACTCGATGATAACAAGCGGCATGATCCATAAGGATTGGGGACATTTACTTGTTAACATGCTATCTTATTATTTTTTCGCATTTACACTTGAAAAGACCTTTGTTTCTCTTAGCAGCTGGGGCCATGTGCAATTCGGCGTTTTATATATTGTAAGCATTATATTAAGTGATATTACCTCGATAATTAAACATAAGGACCATTTCTGGTATAATAGCCTTGGGGCCTCAGGTGCAGTATGTGCTGTTGTATTCAGTTATATTTTATTCTATCCGCTGAATAAAATGATCATATTTCCAATTCCAATTCCAATTCCTGCAATCATTTATGGCTTTCTGTTTTTAGCTTATTCCTGGTATGCTTCACGCGGTTCAAGAGATGCTATCAATCATGATGCACACTTTTATGGTGCCCTGACAGGCTTATTGCTCACCATTGTTTACTATCCCGATATTGCCGGCTATTTTGTAAGCCAGTTAACCGGGATGAGAGGATAAATTATGCTCGGGGTATTCGGAAAAACACCTTCCGGCAGGGAATTGCAGCTGATAAGGAATTCACCGAATTACCGTAATGGGTCTTTTCAAAACCTCTCTCCTACAGAAATTAAATAATAAAATTAAAAAAGCTTTATGATGACAGTGGTATAGATTCTGATGATCTGAACTCTTCATCTTCATCTAAAAGGTAAGTCAGGGGTTTTTCAGGATTTTTAATGATCTCGAATAGTACCATTCCCCAAGGTTTCCAGAAGCTTTCAAGAACCTGGCCGTAAGTTTTGTTTTGCCAGATATCAAACAAAGGCTTGCTGCTCATGCCCCTTAAAGGCATAGCTTCAATATAAAGTGCTTCATCGGTTGGCATAATGGTATACTCAGGCAGCCGGTTAAAGAGGTAGTTTGAATAGAAAAAGCGTCCGCATAGCTCTTCGAACTGCACCGGATGCAGAGCATGACCGTTAATTTTTTGAAGTATTTCCTTATGATAAACCCCGTTGGTTCCGTTATCCTGCAGGCAGGCAATGATCCCGAAATCTTTCATGGAGAGAGAAAATGTCAGAGTGTTAATCTCATCACGATAGTTAAACAGGTCTTGTTGGGCATTTAATTTTAGTATCCTGATGGTCCAGGGCAAACTTCCTTCAAAAACTATCGGTTTGATCAGTGATTGCAACATGATGTGCAGATTGCTGAATTTATGAATTAGGGATTGTGAAAGGATAAAATCTTCGTTTTTGGCTTTCTGTTGCTTAATTCCAATCCTGATCTCATTGAAAAGGATGCCATATACCATTTTAGCTATCCACTGGAAGAGTTTTATTTCCGGAACTTTTATAACTGAATCGTAGCCATTAATAAATGCAGTTCTTATGTCATCTTCCAATGGCTTAATAGCCTGATCATAGACGGCACTTGAACATGGAAGCTTCATATCCGAATAGGTAGACATGCTTTCATCCAGAAGTTTGAAAGGCTTTTCTGCCAGGTCATATTCCTGCATTAACCATAGCGGAAAAACAGAAATCTCTTCTTCAGCAGAATGCAATTTTTCTCCACTAAGAAAACACGATTGCTTACTGAAATTTAATGTTTCAAAGGGTTTGTATAGTGTTGACGCCATTGCTGGCAAAGGTAACAAAGCGCTTTATTTTATTATTGCCGCCTTTGTTTTTGTATCGTAATATTTTCTAAGTTCACTTGACAGGCGGCGCAGCATTTCCTGCCTTGAAAGCATAAGCAAAAAGTCATCCTCCATTGGTTCAAAGCCCATGCCCCTCGACATATTAAGGGAAGTATCAACTGCTCTCGGATCCCCCTGAATATTATCAATATAGTTATTGACATAATTATAGTTGGGTGCAAATGTTCTTTGGAACTTCAATGGGGGATCACCCTTGACTGTTAAGATGCTTATAAACCGTGCATTGGAACGGCGCTGTATTTGAACAATATCAACTGTTGCAGTAACGGTTTGATATACTGGTTTTCCATTCGCATCTTTCCCAACTATGATATTCCGGCTAACTCTTCTTCTTGAGATTCTTTCTTCTCTGGGCCAAAGAGTAAAGTTTTCAATAGTAAGATCAAGGGTTACTTCAGGATTTTCGTCCTTTTCAACTAATACAAAATTTACGGTTTGAAAGTTATCAAGTTCATCCAGTACCTGAAAGCGGTAATAATCCAGGTTAATGAAGTTAATACTTGCGTTATTCTCTGATTTGATGTTAATTGCGATCGGAACTTCCGGTTTTGGAGCCTTAGGAACTTTACTTCCGGTTTTACAGGCAATTGCCAATGTAATCAAGAGTAGAAAAATGATACTTAGCTTCTTCATAGTTCTATTTTGAGATACCGGCGTTTTCCGGGATCCTGCAAATGCTGTTATATTCCCTGGTGGAGCAGACCAATAAGACCTCAAGATATCAGGCTCTAATCGATCACTAATTGAGTTTAACAATTTCTGTGATGAAATAGTTTTAAGTACAGCCTGTTGTGCTGCATTTTGAAAATTTCCAATTGGAGTTTCGCAATTTATTTCGCCGTGGTATTCTTGATGATGATCAGGGTATCTTCGTAGAAATTTACATCACCAGTGCTGATATCATGTGTCCCTCCGATGATACCAATTTCTCCGTTTTCAACCATTTCTTTTAATATCGGGCTGCGTTCTAAAATGCCTTTAACGGTACGTTTAACATTGATCGTCGAAACTTTCTCAACAAACTCCACATTGTTTGAATTCCGGTTCTGTTGTACTGAACTTTCATCATCCAAAGCAGGGCGAATCTTAGTTAAAAGAGAAGTTATATTTCCCATTTCCACATGATCGCAGGCTCCTTTTATAGCCCCGCATTTTGTGTGACCCAAAACAACAATTACTTTTGCTCCTGCAATTTTGCAACAAAATTCCATACTGCCGAGAATATCTTCATTTATGATATTCCCTGCGATGCGGATACTGAAAATATCACCCAACCCCTGGTCGAATATTAGCTCGGCGGAAGTTCTTGAGTCAATACAACTCAGGATCACAGCAAAAGGATGCTGTGAATCAGATGTTTCATTCACTTGTTGCAGGAGATTGCGGTGTGCCTTAAGATTGCTTACAAATCGCTTATTTCCTTCCTGTAATATTTCTATTGCCTTTGTTGGTGAAATAGCTTCCTGAAGTACCTTAGTCAATGTTTTCATTTATGTGCTTTATCAGCCTAAATTAATTAATTATTCTTTTTGCTTTAGCCAAACTACGGTCTGTTCAGCCTGGTGATCCTGACCGATGATCTCCCTGTACAGTTCAGGCCGTCTTGCCTTCATATAGCGGTATCCTCCTGCCTGTGTAAGTTTTTCAGGGCTTATTGTTGCTGTCACTATAGAATCATCAAACGTGCGGCATTCGGCCAGAATATCCCCGAATGGATCTATGATCATCGAGCAGCCATTTTTAAGCTGTTCATCATCCATCCCGATTGGATTAGCAAATACAGCATAAATACCATTATCATAAGCTCTCGATGGCAGCCATTTCATCAGCCAGTCACGGCCTTTCATGCCATCGAACTCCAGTCGCAATGAAGTTGGGTCATCTTCCCGGTTATGCCATAATTGGGGATCAACAAAACCTGCACCCGGCCGGGTTGAGGGGGTACACATGGTTACGTGAGGCATAAAAATAATATCAGCTCCCAAAAGAACTGTCGCCCTCACATTTTCGATGATATTATTATCATAGCAAATCAGAATGCCACATTTCCAGCCATGGAGATCAAAAATAGTATATGTATTGCCCGGGTTTAGATTCGGATTGATGAAGGGGTGTAACTTTCTGTGTTTCGCTTTTAAACCATCCTTATCCACACATGCATAAGCTTTGAATAAGTTATCGTTTTCATCTTTCTCAAACAGACCGGCAAGTATAGTTATGTTATGTTTTTTTGCAATTTCTATTAGAGTTATAATGCTTGGTCCATCAGGAATAAATTCAGCAAGGTTTAGCATTTGCTCTTTTGAAAGCTTTTGGGCGAAGGTATAGCCGGTGACCGAGCATTCATGAAAAGCAATGGCTTTCGAGCCTTCGGAGGCAGCTTTTTCGGAAAGTTTTTCAATAAGCGCGAGATTATATTTTTTATCACCGCTTCTATGCTCAAATTGTGCAGTGGAAATTTTTATTTTGTCCATAATTTTGGAAACGTTTGATTTTTACCGGAAGTCGATTCAATTTTCAGTTAAAATATTTTGCAATTGACTTTTTAATGCTGTCTTTCTGCAAAAAATGTCATATTTCTTGCAATATAATTCATTTACAGGGCTTTCATTGATTGCGTCAAATTACGGTTGTAAATATCAGAACTTATATTTCTGAGTAATGCGATATATTTTGTTATTTCGTGCTGCCATAAGCATATGATGAAAATTAGCTATCAGCCCTTTGAGCTTCAGTTGAAGCATCCGTTTACAATTGCAAAATTCTCGCGTTCCTCTACACCTGTCATGCTGCTGCAGATCGAATATGAAGGGTATACTGGCTATGGTGAGGCATCTATGGTTCCCTACATGGGTGAAAGCATTGAAACGGCCAGTCAATTCCTGGCTAAGCTTGATCTGTCATGGCTTAAAATGCCTTTTAATTTCGATGAAATTATCACTTATCTTGATAGTATTGCGCCCGGAAATCCGAATATCAAGGCTGGTATTGATATCGCATTGCATGATCTTGAGGGAAAGATTGAAAACAAGCCATGCTACCGTTCATTCGGATCTGATCCGGCGAATATGCCGGCTACCTCTTATACCCTTGGAATTGATACGGCCGAGGTACTTATCCGCAAAATAAAAGAAGGTAAGGGCTGCCACATTATCAAAGTGAAGTTAGGCAGGGATAACGATCAGGAACTTATCAATACCATACGTTCAGCTACTGATAAGCCTTTATATGTTGACGCAAACCAGGGCTGGGCAGATAAACAGCAGGGACTTGACATGGTGTTCTGGCTTCATGAGCAAGGCGTGGTATTAATTGAACAGCCTATGGCAAAGGATGACATAGATTCGAACGCCTGGATAACAGAACGCAGTCCGATCCCTATCATAGGTGATGAATCTGTTCAGCGTTATTCAGATGTTGAAAAGGCACTGGGTGTTTACCATGGCATCAATATGAAACTGATGAAAAGTGCCGGTATGCATGAGGGCTACCGGATGATCATGAAGGCTAAGGAATTAGGACTTAAAACGCTGATAGGCTGTATGAGCGAGACCAGCTGCGGCACCCTTGCAGCTGCAGCATTAGCACCCTTGTGTGACTGGGCAGATCTGGATGGCCCGTTTTTAACCAGTAATAATCCTTTCCTTGATCCACCATTTGTTAACGGAAGATGGGTTTTGACGGAAGACGCGGGTTTGGGATTAAAAAATAAATAACAAACCCGAACCTATGGAGGTTGTGTATCCTTCTATTTTTTAGTCAGATTGCGGACGCTCTTAACAAGTCTCACCTTAAGAAATATCAGCATTGCAAGAGGCGGCGCTCCCGCTATTGCATAAAGATAATAGGCATTCTTTATAGCCCAGATAAGGCTTAATACCACAACAATAATGGCTATATTAAGAATGATGTTAAGTAAGATCTTTTTAGCCATAGGTTTAATAAACCTTCATAGAAGGATCAAATTCTGCTGCCCAGGCAAGGATGCCACCTTTTAAATTATAAAGATTTGTATAGCCGAATTGCTGCTCCAGCTGCATAACCGCTGCCGCACTTCTTGCTCCGCTGCGGCATTGTATAATCACCGGTTTATCCCTGCTTATTTTAGATGCTTCCAGGATCACTCCTGCCAGGGGAATGTTCTCACCCTTCAGGTTAGACATTTCATATTCGAAAGTCTCACGCACATCGATCAGTTGAAAATCCTCTTTCTGGTCGATTTTTTGCTTTAACTCCTGTACCGTTATTTCTTTCATATCGGGTATTGTTAATTTAAGCAAAGGTAAGCTTTTCCTTAAATATTAGTAATATTAATCGGCTGAAGGATACTGCGATAAAATAATATCCCATGCTTGTAACATGTTACATCGCAAGGCGTTTAATTAGATATTTTAATTCCATTTTCACCGCAAATGAAGAAAGTAACCAATTTTTTCTGGTTCTGCTCCGGAGCTCATATTGACACGTTAAGAAAGTATCCCACAGAACATAACAAATATGTCGGAATTGGTGCTACTATCTTTTTTACCGCTTTATTCGCCTCATTATCAGGTGGATATGCTATGTATTTCGTTTTTTCAGGGAGTCCTGCAGCAGTAATATTTGCTATTCTGTTCGGTATTATATGGGGATTGGCGATCTTCAATATGGACCGTTACATTGTGTCGAGCATCAGCAAAAGCGGCACTACCAATCAGCAGATCCTGCAAGCCACGCCCAGAATATTACTTGCTATAATGATCGGATTAGTTATTTCCCGACCTCTTGAGCTCAAAATATTTGATAAAGAGATCCGTCAGAAATTAAAGACCAGTTATCTGAACGGGCAGCGTTCAAGGATTGATACACTGAATAAGACCTTTGCAAATAAGTATGTTAGCGAGCTACAGAAAAATGCTGAGTTAAAAAAGGAGAAAGATTCCCTGGAAAAGGATATTAACCGATCCCGGTATATCTTGAATCAGGAAGTGTTCGGAGATAAAACAAATCAGACATCTGGGATCACTGGCTTTGGCACCTATGCCAAGCAAAAAGAATCGCTCGTCATACAGAAAGAACAAAGGCTTGCTGCCTTGCGGACTGAGCTTGCGGGCATGGATTCATTTTTTGACCGGCGGAAGGACCTGGATGGCTTATCGGAGCAGCGAATGTTCAGTGGCAAGCAGCTTGATAGCCTTTCTAATGTTGCCGGGTTTGCGGATCGTAACTGGGCGCTTGGTCAGCTCACCTTTAAAGAGGACGGCTCCCGTGATCTGGATAATTACCTGGCAATTTCATTTATTGGTTTCCTGTTTATATTGTTTGAATGCCTGCCTGTTTTTGTCAAGCTGATGAGTAATAAAGGCCCATACGATGTTGCCGTCCAAAATATTGATGATATCTTCATGTATAAATCCGTCAAAACTAAAGATGAAGATATAGCGGTTACTGATGGCGTACATGAAACGAAAGTTGATACTGAAATCGACAAACAAAAACAGATCGTCACCAGAAGCTCGGCCC
>CAYHRC010000035.1:0-4032 GCA_964358565.1 uncultured Sphingobacterium sp.
ATTTTTACTTTACATTAAAATTAACCTGATGGTTTCCCCAGATCAATGAAACAAGACCAGTTTTAGAAATTGTAAAGGTCATTCGTTCTGTAAAAGCAGCTGCTTTTGCCGGCTTTACCATAAAGCGTAAAACGTCTTCCGCCTGATTGTAATCAGTGCCGGATTGATTCCATGTTTTATTAATAATAATCGTCCATTCATTTTCTGCAGGAATAGTATACAGGCTATATTTTCCTGCGGGCAAGGACTTGCCTTCGATCTTTACATTTTTATTTACCTCGAAAACGGTAGCTTCATTAGCTCCTGTGCGCCATACTTTTCCGTAGGGGGCAATCTCTTTTCCGATGGTTCTTCCTTTAATTCCAGGCTGACTGTAATCAATACTGATTGTTATGCCGGAGTTAGTGGTTTGAGAAACTTTGGCTGGTGGACTTGGTCTTTGAGCACAAGCTGTGAAGCTGTTGAATAGTCCGGCGATCATTAATAATAAAAATGTTTTTTTCATACTTTAAGATTTTAATCAAATATATAGATCTCAGGCAAATTAATCGTTTTTAACTATTTTTTTTACAAGGTCTTATTTTTAATTTTTTACGGGAAAATGCTCTAAAAAACAAAAGCGGCAATAGCCGCTTTTGTTTGAAATCTCTGATTGTTTAATTTTTGAAATCACAATCACTAAACACATTCAGGTTTCCTTTTAGCGTATTATAAAGGTCCATATTTGATGTAGCTGATATAATAATTATACCATTTGTCCTTATCGCCTGGTCCAAATTAGCCGAACTTACATTGGTAAGAAATTTATTAAGCTGAACATTTATTAAGCCTAAATAATCAGTAGTCCCGTCTGCAACTAAATCTTCAGCTTCGACTTCAATTTCAAAATCATCGTTAAAATAAAACTCAACAGGGGTTTTACTGCCCGCGGCATCGGTATAATTACCTTTTAAAGTTAGCAGAATGTCAGAATTAGTTGATTTTTTCATCACTAACTTTAATTCGACTTCATCATACGTGCCATCTGGTATGCTGATATTTCCCAATACCGGGCTCAAATTAAGTAAATCAACACTGAACGGGGTTTTTAATTGATATTCAGTTTCAATTTTATCTTTTTTGGCTTCAAAATCAATTTCAGCAATGTTCATTTTTCCGGAAGTCCAGGTTAAGCTGGAGTTTGAATTAACATTCACAACTAAGCCGCTGCCAGACATGGTAGTAGCAATAGATGCTGTAAAATTAGCTGGCTTTACCTGGTATGCAAGTTTACCATCCCCGGTATTCTTTTGACATGAGGATAGAATAAGTGCCGATCCCAGTAATATGGTGCCATAAGTGAATAAATTACTCTTCATGATTTTTTTTTTTAGTAAAAGTGAATTTTAAAAAGGTTTATACGCAACAATCATGCGAATGTTCGGCAAAACGTGAAAATAAAGCGAAATCTTTTTGATTTTGCAAAATCAAACCTATCGAAGCAATATGAAGTTTACATGAATTTTGCAAAAAAATTAAGGAAGTTCAGTTCTCATAGTGAACTCCTGAAAGCTAAAAAAGCTGTGAACTTATTAAAGGAAAGAGGTCAATAAATCCAGTTTATACTACTGATTTACTTCTTTTTGCCCAATCTGCGTCCTGTCTGATCTAAACTCTTTCCTTGTTATAAATAGAAGGCAGGTAATAAGGATCACCAGCATCATCCCAATAAATTGATGGCTTACACCCAGCCAGACTAAACGGCGGCCGTAAGGTGCATTTAAGACTGTGAGTATTCCTAAAATGACCTGTGTGCTGATTAGAAATATCGCACTTAGCCAGAATCGCCTGAATAATGTG
Organism: uncultured Sphingobacterium sp.; assembly: GCA_964358565.1. Lineage (GTDB taxonomy): Bacteria > Bacteroidota > Bacteroidia > Sphingobacteriales > Sphingobacteriaceae > Daejeonella. The sequence goes on from CAYHRC010000035.1 coordinate 1,840, forward strand.
CTTCCTTCTATCTTTTTAGATTTAAACCACCCGATCAGAACTAAAATAAAAAGCAGGTAGGCGAGGCCGCGGTGAATAAAGTGGACAGTAATGGGATTATTAAAAATATTATTGAACCCGCCGGGCATTGAATTCATCGTGGGCGGAACCAGATAACCATTAATATCCGGCCATGTTGGCGCGATCGCAGCGGCCCTAAGTCCGGCCATAAAACCACCATAAATTAACTGAAGAAAAAGAACAGCTGCAATAAAAAGAAGCAGCCTTTGCAGGGGGGGATTTGCCACCCATTGCCGGGAGGGTACCCTCAGTTTTAAGGCAAACCAAAGTATGTAGGCCAGCAGAAGCAATGCACCCATTAAATGAGCAGTAAGCTCTATATGCCCTACAAAGTACTTTTCGGGTACCAGGCCGCTTTTGACCATCAGCCAGCCGATAGCGCCCTGAAGTCCACCAAGCAAAAACAGGATTGCCATTGGGGCTATCATTTCTTTTTTTAGTTTTTTGCTAAGGATAAAATAAACAAACCCGACTAAGAACACCACGCCCATTAATCTTGCCCAGAGCCGGTGAAACCATTCCCAGAAAAAAATAAATTTGAAATCAGATAATGAAAAATCCTTGTGTACATACCTGAACTGGTCAGTTCCTTTATATTTATCAAATTCTATCTGCCAGTCGGTATTATTAAGTGGGGGTAAGGCTCCGGTAATCGGTTTCCATTCTGTAATAGACAGGCCGGATTCAGTAAGCCGGGTGATGCCTCCCAATAAAACCTGAATTACAATCATTGCTGCGCCAAGCAAAAGCCAGTTCGCCACTTGTCTTTTCGCCAGATCGTTTTGTGCATTCGCCATAACAGCGGCAAAAATAAAACAAAGGATGATACGAAAGGTCAGGATTCTTATTTATTAAGACTGACGAAGTAAAATAAGGCGTTTATATAGGTAATTTTTTCAATTGCGTCCGCTGCGCGCATAACTTCAATTCTATCGCTCTTAGATAGATATTAAGCAATCAATTCTACGGATTATTTAATATCGATCAGCAAATGCTGCATTCTATAAATTTGATACCTTGTAGGCCTAAACTTTAAACATGAAATTTAAGATCAGTACCCTTCTCATATTGTTGGCTTTCACCTCCTCTTTGTATGCGCAGAAATACCAGATAATTGTTGGCTCATACACTACAGACGCCAAACCTGAAGGCATCTATGTATATGACTTCAATTCACAGACCGGAGAAATGACTTATAAGAACAAGGCTGTTGTCAGCAATCCTACATTCCTTACGATAGCTCCGGATCAAAAACATATTTATTCTGTCAACGAGGATAAAATGCCATTTATCAGCGCTTTTAATTATAATTCATCCACAGGGGAGCTTTCCTTAATAAATAAGGTGGACCCAAAGGGTGCGGGACCTGCTTATGTATCAGTTGATGCCCGGTCACAATACGTTTTCTCGGCAAATTATAATGACGGAACACTTTCAGCCCTGCCGATCCAAAAGGACGGATCCCTTGGTTCCAACGTGCAGATGATCAGGCATGAAGGACATGGCCCTCTTAAACAGCAGAGCGGCCGGCCCGCATGTCCATTCTGTGGTTGTTTCCCCGGATAATAAATATCTCTTTGCCGTTGATCTTGGTACTGATAAGATCAATACCTATCGCTTTAATCCCAAAAAATCTTTGCCGCTGTCACCAGCCAAAACTCCTTTTACTTCTGTCCCTCCGGGCAGTGCACCAAGGCACTTTACTTTTCACCCCAATAAGAAATGGGCTTATGTTATTCAGGAATTGAGTGGTGTGATGACAGCCTATAAGTACAGGAAAGGAACATTAACTAAAATTGATACGGTTTCGCTTTTATCAGGTGATTTTAAAGGAGCTCCAAATGCTGCTGATATACATGTATCTCCCGATGGCAAATTCTTATATGGTTCCAATCGCGGTAGTAATTCGAATGACCTTACAATTTGCTCAATTGACCAGAAAACGGGTAAGCTGACCCTCGTAGGAAAACAATCTTCATTGGGTAATAGCCCGCGGAATTTCGCAATAGATCCTTCCGGGAATTTTCTGATCCTCGCCAACCAAAACAGTAATGACATTTTTATATTCAGGAGGGATCAGGCAACAGGTTTATTAACACCTGCAGGTTATAAGGTTGATATCGTTAAGCCAAC
>CAYHRC010000035.1:4132-13926 GCA_964358565.1 uncultured Sphingobacterium sp.
AGGCAACAGGTTTATTAACACCTGCAGGTTATAAGGTTGATATCGTTAAGCCAACCGTTGTGCAGTTTCTCAGGGTTAATTAATACCGGATCCTCCGGAAGAGCTGTTTGTACTTAAGGTCTGTAAACCAGTCCTGGTAACATAGTGCCATTAGAATAATTCAGATTGAAGGATATATTGTTTTTACGAGCTTTTTCATTTTCAATTTTGGCATATCTGTGGTAATTATTAACAACCTGCCTTCCGCTTAAATAGCCTAATACTCCCCCCACTAACACATCAGAAGCCCAGTGTTTATTCTCCGATATTCTGCTAAGTCCTATTAAAGTAGCTGCGGTATAAGATACGATTGGGATTAAGGGTTTATTAGCGTACTCTTTTGCATAAACTGTAGCTACGGCAAATGCCACTGTTGTGTGCCCCGAAGGAAAAGAGCTGCTTATGCCTTTGAAAGGTCCATGAAAGCGCGGTTCGGCCTCAATCTCGTTAGGGTTATCAAAAGATGGTCTTTGGCGCCCTGTGAGAAACTTTACAAAGGTTTCGATTGACCCGGCTGTTATATAAGATTGAGTGGCCAGATATGTGGTAGTTTTAATCTTTTCATTTTTGAATATGAATCCATAGGCACCTAAAGCAGCCAGGGTATAGGCTTCATACAAGCCCCCCGTGTTTGTAACATATTTGCTTATGTTAACTACGCTTTTGTATTGCCGCTGCTTTAATGCCGTTTTTTGAATTGGTTCATCAACTAACATAAGGCCGCCCGTTGCTAAAGCAAGCGCACCAACATTTGTCCAGCCTTTGGCATCAAAATGCAAAGGGGAGGTTATTTGTTGTTTAAAATCACTCCCAAGTAAAATAAAATAAGTTCTGAAGGTGATTTTGGTGGTTTCATTATAAGCCGCAGGGGCAATGACATTTTTTTGTCCCCCATTATCAATGGTCTTTTTTGTTAAGCTGTCTAACTTTTTAACCAGAGTATCTGTTTGCTGTGCAGAAACCAGACCCGGACTTGCAATAAGCAGGAATGTATAGAAAATATGCTTTGCTTTCATAGATTTTTCCAAATGGGTTCATGAAATATCATGATAAAAAATTTCATTCCTTGTTAAGATCAATAAGCCTGTTATTAAAAACGGATATTATTATAATTCATTGTTGTCCCTGTATGCCAGAAATACCATACCAGGAAGGTGATTCATGGAATTTAATTTATTATTATCCTTAAGGCTGAACACGTTCAGTCTTATAAGATAGTGGTTCGTTTTTTCTAAAACTCTCATAGATTACCAGTGCCAAAAGCACAGCGAATAGAATTAGAGAAGAGTCCCTGGTTCCAAAATCTAGGCCTCCTTTATCCGTAGATTTTGTGAGCAGATCACCAAAAGTTGTACCAAAGGGACGTGTTAAAACGAATGCGATCCAAAACAATATAACAGCAGAGATCTTTGTAAAGTACAAAGCCGGGATATACTGTTTGCAAACAATTGACCCACCAGAGTTATCAGAAACACAGTGATTAATATGACAGAACTTATGGCATAACCAACATCTAATGTCATCGACATTAAGTCCCCGGCAGTTTCACCCAGCGTAGTTGCACATATTTTCATTATCCAGAACAGCAGCGTAATCTCCGGAATTTTGGATTTGGACATTTACCTGGACCCTCAAAAGCTTTTAATTACTAATAGGTATCAACCAGCACATTAGATTTAAAACCGGTATGCCAATGCAATATTCAGTGAATGATCAGCAAATGCCGCATCTCCATTAACAAATGTATTCTGTATTACTGAATTTTCTTTGTCTGTTACGCTTTGTGTTCTATTGCGGCTTACAGCGAAAGGTATTGAGGAAATTAAAATCAGCTTATTAAATCGGTATCTTATCCCGGGTTCAACAGAAATAACATAGCCCGGACGACGAAAACCTTCACTTCCTCCAATCAGATCGTAGACTGGAATGCCTTCCATACGGCCCCCGGCTTCCAGCGACAATTTATCGAGCTTGCCGACAAAATCATAACTCAGTCCCATACGGATCAAATACTGATCGGGGACACTCATAATGGCTTCATTTGCCAGCTTTGAAGAAAGCATTTCGCGATAAGTGCGTGTTCCGTTTTGCTCTCTCGGATTAACCAGGTAAAAGAGGTTTGCATATGATCCAAAATGATTGGAAAAATTGAAAAAACCGTTCAATTCGGAAATCATTCCAAAACCACCATCACCAGGCTGGATAGACTGATCAACCGGCCTGATCTGGGATGTTCCTCCGGCGCCAACATTATAAAAATTATCGGTAGCCTTATACGCTCCTGTTGGGAATTTTAACCCCAGGCCTAACTGGAAGTTTCCTTTCATGGACTTCGCCGGATCTAACATCCATCGATTAGTTACTATACGCATGTCCCCTATATTGGCGGCACTTGATATATGACGCTCAGTACGCCCATGTTCATACAATGACGAAAGGTCATTATAAACCAAAGGTAATCAAAGGCTTACTGACCATCTCCGGTTAAATTGTCTCGCCAGGGAAAGACCCAGAGTATTCTGCCAGTTTATTACTTCCGTTTGATTAACCAGGCGCTCTTTTTGTTCTACTGTTCCTCTGAAATGGCGAAATGATTTAAAATAGCGTGCCCCAGCATTTAATTGCCAGTTCCTGGTAATTGAATCTCCCATATGGTGATCCATAGTACAAACTCCGGTACTACGGATAGCAACACATCCCTGTGAATATACCAGGCCGGAAATGAATAACATACAAAGGCTGCTTAAAATATATTTCATGTTTGTTTAATAAATGAATTAAAATGTTCTTTTACCTTCCCGCAATTTATACAGATTTATTAGAAAACCAAATACATGCTACGAAAGATCCGCCGCCTAATAAAAGATGTATCTTGCTCATAAATAAAAAATATTCCTGCTATTATATTGGCCAAACCTTAACACCGGACTATGAGAATATTCTACTCACATTTTAATTGCATAAAGTACCTGCTCTTATTTCTAAGTTTCCCTATTTTCTCTTCAAAAGCACAGAATGCTCATTCAGAAAATGACAAACTGCGGGTGTATTTTGACTGCCAGACTGATTGCGATCTGAATTATATCAGAACGGAAATCAATTATGTAGATCACGTTAACGACAGGTTCGCAGCCACTGTATATATTCTGGCTACTTCACAACGTACGGGTAGCGGTGGCCGTATATATATGCTTCAGATCACTGGTCAGGAGCAGTTTAGCGGCATGAATGATACCTTATCATATACCCGAAACGCAACTGCCACAGATGATGAAGTAAGAAGACTAAACGTGGAAACCTTAAAGCTCGGCTTATTGCCATTTATTTTAAAAACAAAAATGGCAAAAGACCTGATCTTTTCTTTTAGTAAAGATTTAAAACCGACTTTGGAAAAACCGAAGAAAGACACCTGGAACCTTTGGGTTTTTAATCTCAATGTTGGTGGAAATTTTTCAGGAGATAAAAATTATTCTCAAACCAGGTTCAACAGCGGCATATCGGCAGGAAGGGTTACCGAAAAGCTTAAAACAAACTTTTACCTCAATGGCAACCATTCAAAAAACAGGTATGGTGAAGGGATTAATGAGTTTAAATACACTAACAAGCAATACAGCTTGCAAAACACGACGGTTTGGTCTTTAGATAAGCACTTATCTGCCGGCGGTGATATCTATGCAGAGCGTTCTGATTACAGAAATTATCGTCTTAATACCACAGCGGCATTAGCTATCGAATACAACTTTTACCCCTACAGTGAATCCACGAATCATTATGCCGGCTTGATGTACAGGGCAGGTCCAGCTTATTATAATTATACCGAGGAAACAATTTATTCAAAAATGAAGGAATTGCGTTTCCAGCAAAGCCTGGCGTTTAATATAAGTTATAACCAAAAATGGGGTGAGGTGAGCGGTTCCGCCTTCTTCAGTCATTATTTTCACGATCTTTCAAAAAACAGGCTTTCCTTCTCAGGTAACGCTCAAATCAGGTTATTTAAGGGATTATCGGTGAATTTCTACGGTTATTATGCATTTCAAAGAGATCAGTTGAATATTGTTAAGGGGGATGTGACAAACGAAGACCTATTAACCCGTCGCCGTCAATTAAATTCTAGTTATGATTTTTATACAAATTTCGGCTTACGGTATAGATTTGGATCACTATTTAATAACGTTGTAAATCCCAGGTTTAACAGGTAGGAAGAAGGTTAATTTGGAAATAAACCCGCAAAAGAATTATATATTTAAGTTTTTTAACAAAAAATCTCAATCATGAAACATGTAATTTCAATATTCCTGTTTTTTCTCCTTGCTGCACCGGGTATGAATTATGCCCAGACCAAATTAAAGGCCGGCGACAAGGCACCTGATTTTATATCTAAAGATCAGGATGGCAAAACTGTTTCACTTAAGCAGTTCAAAGGAAAGAAAGTTATGTTATATTTCTATCCCAGGGATAACAGTTCGGGCTGTACAGCACAAGCCTGCAGTTTGCGCGATAATTTTAAAGAGCTTAAGAAACAGGGTTATACAATCCTTGGAGTAAGTACTGATGACGAGGTTTCACATAAAGGATTTAAAGATAAGTACGCATTACCTTTCTCCTTACTTGCTGATGTGGACAAATCTATCCACATGCAGTACGGCGTTTGGACCGAGAAAGACAGAAACGGGGTGAAAGCATACAGCACGACACGTACAACTTTCCTGATCAATAAAGATGGCTTTATTAATAGCATAATCACAGATATAGATACTAAAAATCATGCTTCACAAATTTTGAGTTTGAAGTAAGCTGAGCGGGCTCCTGATTAGTTAGGGATGAAGATGTTTAAACAAAGAAGGCCCGGAAAACTCCTGGCCTTTTCTATTACACATTATTTAGAAGCTAAAAAAGCTACCTCATCTTAAACACATGTCTCTTAGCAGTCCATGTTCCATTGCCATATTCTCCCACGCTTAGTTCTCCCTGCATGGTATCATCTTTTTGCTCGATCATGAACGTTTGCTCGACAATACCTGCATAAAATTTCGATTGTACATCCCACTGTCCGCTGAGGTCTGCTGCTGCCGGACCACTTGGTTTTAATACCGGTTCCGGCTTTGAGAGGATTTCAAAAATGCGGTCTGCAATGACCTTTTCATCCCCATCGTCAAGCTGTGAGGAATTGTAAAGCATTTATAACATTTTGGATAGAAGGCAGAAAAGCAGGGATCTGGAATGGCTCCGGCTGCCATTTGAGCAATGTGCTAATATGCCGGACCTGAAAGCCCATTTTAAAAGGCATTAGATTCATTATTGGTAAAGCAGATATTTTTTTCGCATCTCTTTATATTGAGTTAAGCCAGGTTCCCAGCTTTCACGGATTTCTTTTTCAGATTTGCCATCAATAATCTGTTGCCGGAACAATGCTGAGCCGGTTAGTTTTTCAATAACTCCCATTTGGTTGCTTAGCTTAGAATTAAAGAATTTTTCTTTATGGGGAGAAGCCTTGTACAGTTCCATCATCCATTGCAGGTTAATCTGTTTTTTGTTTCTCAATTCCTCAACGTCGTACTTGCGCAGGTCGAGGCCATAACAAACCTGGTTCATGAAAAGCGGTGTTTCTGCCATGCCTTTGATACCTGTTGGAGTGTAACTGAATTCATATTTACCTTTTAATTCCGGACTGCCGAGTACGGTAAATGGAAAATAAGTGCCACGGCCATGATTGATGTAAGTGCCTTCAAATAAACATGTAGAAGGATACAGCAGAATTGCTTGCTGCGTATTTAAATTAGGAGATGGACTTACCGGCAATGTATAGGGCATGTCATGGTTGTAGTTGGCCACTTTAATGATCCTGAGCTTACATTTCACCTTATCCTTCAGCCATCCTTCGCCATTTGCCATTTGTGCAAATTCAGCAACGGTCAAACCATAAGATATAGGTATAGGAAACATGCCAATACCTGATTTAAATTTCATATCGAGTATGGGGCCATCAATAAAATATGCATTGGGATTAGGCCTGTCAAGTATGAGGAGTTCTTTGCCATTTTCATAGCAGGCTTCCATCAAACGGCTCAGCGCATTGATGTTGGTATAAAAGCGGACGCCGACATCCTGCAGGTCATAGATCATTACATCAACATCAGCAAGGTCTTCTTTTGAAGGTTTATTTTTCGGACCATACAAAGAGATCACCGGGATGCCCGTAGCAGCATCAATCTCATCGGCAACCTTAACTCCGGCACTGGCCTTGCCACGGAAACCATGTTCCGGACCAAACACTTTAACCACATTAATGCCCAATTTTTGAAGACTGTCAACCAAATGAGTTTTCCCGATTACGGAAGTAAGATTGGCGAGAATAGCCACCCTTTTCCCTTTCAGGTAGGGCACATATTTGTCTGTTTGTTCAGCACCGGTTTTTAATTGAGCTTTATTGCTTACAGCAGACCTTGTATACAGGTTTTTACTCGTACAGCCAAGGCTCAATACAACAACAGCAAGGGCGAAGAAAAATTTCATAAATGATGTTAAAGTTATTTAGTATCCAATACTTTTTTAAAGGTAGAAAATAAACTTTTACATTCAATTTATCCAGGTTCCTGGGGGCCAGCGCCGACATCCTGTATGGGCAAGCCCAATTGCCGAATCAAATCTCTCCAAAAAATCCCCTGCATTCTTTTAGCTTTGCCACAAATTAGAATTAATGGCAACTACAAAACTTACGATTAACAATAACGGTTCGGTTAGAATTGAAGGCGATTTTGAAATTGTTGACAAAAACGGTAATGTATATGGCCTGCAGGGACGTACTGTCCTTTCCATTTGTCGCTGCGGACTTTCAAAAAATAAACCCTTTTGTGATGGTTCTCACAATGGCCACTTTGAACATGAAGCCATTGCGTTCGACCTCCCTCCAAAAAAAGTTTAAGGAATAATAATTGTATTTATTTGTCGCATGATACCAACAAAACAACTGGAAAAAGCCTACGCTTCCTTTGACTCTTACAATTCCATGGACCCGAATAAAGAGAAATTTAATGGGGTATTATATTCTAAAGAATTTCTCTATGCTGCACGTATGACAGAGAAATTGAAAGAGTATGCAGCTGATTCAGATGAGTATGTACATCTTGTCGTCCGCTGCCAGCACATTGGCCGGTGGGAAATACCCAGAAGCTCCTATCCTATGAATAGAACAGGCTATTTGCAATGGAGAAGTCAGCTTGCCCTGCATCACGCCCAAGTCGCTGAGAAGATTTTGACAGAATGCGGGTATGACACCGATACTATTGATAAAGTTAAATTTCTGTTGCAAAAGAAGCAACTTCATCAAAATCCTGACACACAATTACTGGAAGACGTCATCTGCCTGGTATTTGTACAATATTACCTTGAGCCATTTGCGGCACTGCATGAGGATGAAAAGGTGATTGACATCCTGAAGAAGACCTTAAAGAAAATATCATCCCGGGGAATTGAGGAAGTCCTTAAAATTTCTGTTTCAGATAAAGTCAAAACTCTGATCCAAAAAGCTGCGGCTGCCGGTTAATCCCTCCCGTCATTTTGATGGAGGTACGACTGAAAAACTTATATATGGTACCATCAATACGACTCATCCTGGTTTTAACAGTAACTTCCGGAGGTTATAATAAGCGACTTTATAGCCCTGGGGTTTTGTAGCAGCTGTTATAGACAGTAGATTTGTATTATCCTACATTTTCTTTTCTTCGATACAAATAGAAACTTAAAGCAATTAGTGATATGTTTTTACTCAAAACTCCAAATGGATTTAACCAATAATGAGGTGCTAACAAGCTAAGAATCATCGTGTATATAAAGATAAATAACATCTGAACAACAAGTACTTGTCTCCGTTTTCCTTTCCAGAAAACAGCAAGGCCTAAAATAATATCAGCGATGCTACCCAAATAAATGAACAGAACTGAGAATTGATTATTTGCTCCGACTTCTTTCATGAAACTATAACTTAAATCCCAGGATATTAAAGAGCTAATTCCAGACCAAATCCAAATAAAAGAAATTGCTCCGAGTGCAAAAATCATCGGAAGATAATTACTCTTCTTTAAATCAACTGGATTTATTTTCAAACTTGCCTCTTCACAAATAGGTTTGTAATCATCGGCTGAGATGGACGATAACATATTCATCATATTCTTATTGAATATTCCAATTCTTGCTTTTGGGAAAACCGTGAATAAAAGATTGAAAAGAAATGAAGGGAATTTTAAAAACACACCTTTTTTACCACGAATAGCAGTCAATATTTTTTCTAAAGATTCTGGTTTTGAAATCGCAAAAATTTGAGTTGGATAACTTTCAAAATTTTCAACTACATTCTTGATAAGTTTTGTTAATTGTGTGATATGGATGGCCGGAGGAGATTTGCAATCCAATAAAGGAATAACCGGCAATTGAGCAATTTCAGCAAAAAACTGTGTGCTTAGTGAACCTTTACCCAATACAATTCCTGGATAAATAATTTTTGAGAGTTTATATGAAAGCAAAAAATCATCAGCAATCTTTTTTGTTTTAAGGAATGGAATTGATGGATTTTCTTTTTCAGCACCTATCGCAGAAATATTAATAATCTTAATTCCTCTTTTTACACAAGCCTCAAAAAGCCTGACAGGTGATTTGGTCTGAATTTGTTCAAAGTCGCCTTCAATAATTCCAATGGCGTTAATTACAACATCAATGTCAATAAGAATTTCGTCCCAATTAGTTTCTTTTGAAAAGTCAATGTATTTCCATTTTTCATACCCATCAATTGGTGTTCGGCTTCCAGTAATTACATCATGTTCCGATACTAAAGAATGAAAGATAGCATTGCCGATAAAACCTGTAGAACCTAAAATAAAAATCCTCATATCATATCATAGAAATGCTTTGTAAACCATTAAATAATAAAGATAGATAGATCCGAGAAAAGAAGGAACACCCAAATAAAACCACACATTCATCAGACTATGGAATTTTTTAGAAATTTCATTTTCTTGTTCTAAAATTTTTTTAAGTTTTACCTGAATAAAAGCAGCTCTTAACCATAAAACAAGTACAATAAAACTTACCGAAATAACAACCCAAAACCAGTTAGTATAAGTTAATCCCATCATGTTGGATAACAGCACCCCAGTAATTAGTTGTATAATAACAGAAGGTGTGGTGAAAATTGTATCTGCCAGAAGTACCAATTTCAAAACTTCCTTTAGGGTAGAAACTTGCGATCTTTTATAAGTTAAGAATAAATAAAAGGCACTGCCGAATCCTGTCCCTATCATTAAGGTTGCACTTAGTATATGGATTAATTTTAATAATTGATAACTCATCAGTCTTTCCTATTGGCATAACGGTTTGCAGATTTGTGATGGCGGGGCTTTTTATCACAAATGATGGTGCGGAGAACAGAACTTCCATTAACCACAAAATTGTCTGCGGAGGACGAAACCCCCGCTATTGCAAATGTGCTGTGTGTGCCCTGAATGGTAAATATAGGAGAAATTCCTACAAGCTGGAGGGTTAAAGTCCCTTATGTGCCGGAGTAACTTCCGGAAGCATTAGCAAGCCCTAAGGTGGTTTACCGCGAGGTATGCACTGATTAAGCGGAACTGTTCCGCACGTGCGGGATACTGAAGTACATCGTACGCAATTGTCAAAATTCTACGCATAATCTCATCGGCCCTTAAGGTAGTGTTCTCTGCAGGCTCTTTATTCTTTAAGTTAAATTTTGTTAAAAAAGGTTA
>CAYHRC010000036.1:0-3431 GCA_964358565.1 uncultured Sphingobacterium sp.
CCGGGTCTTTTGAAAAATGCTATTGACTGGGTTTCACGATTCCGTCCGCAGCCATTCAAAGATAGCCAGGCAATGCTGATGTCTGCTTCTCCCTCAATGGCTGGCGGCAACCGGGGACTTTGGTCGTTGAGGATGCCCCTTGAGCATCTTGGAACAAGTGTTTTTCCGAATATGTTTTCACTGGCCATGGCACATATTGCATTCAGTCCCGAAGGCAATATTACCGATGCTACGCTGTCAAAACGCTTTGAAGACAATCTGCTGGCTTTCATGAACCTGGTGGAAGCAACTACGCATTACCCATGCATGAAAAAGGCCTGGGTTGAGTTTTTAGGTGAGAAACCAGACCCTGCTACAGAAAGGGTAGAGTAAGCGGGATAAATTTTATAAAGCTGATTATGGTAATAAATATTCCCATGTTGTCCCCTTGATATGCCCGCACTGTGAAATGATTACCCGATCATATCTTTTAAAATATTCCTTCGCAAGCTCAAACACATAAGTTCCTTTTAAGATACTTATTGCCAATGTACCCAGTTTCCGGAAGCCCAGTTATCGGTACCAATTGCCCCAATAAATGCAGCTGAGGTGAAAAACGTTGAAAAGTCGGCCCCTGTAAGATTAGCATTCGTAAGTGCAGGTGAACCACTTGCTGGAGAAAGGTCTGGTACAGCGGCATACAAGCCTTTTAATTGAAGGTCTGCAGTGGCATTTATTATTTTATTTTTATTCAATGAAGGCTTTTCAATTGGGTTCTCCTGAATAGCATATCCGGCTACTTCAGGGTCCGGATTAATTATTATCCCGCTTCCTCCATAATCAAAAGTAAAAGCACGGGTTGAATAATCGGAGTTGACTAAGTTGTATCTAAATTCAGATCCAAGGTTATTAACACAAAGAGGCTTGGTTTTGGTACACATCATCAAGCCGCCATTCGAATAGCCTGCAATAATTGAATTTTGAATATTAAACCTGGTGTTCTTACGTATATAGATTCCCTGACTTTGGTGTGTCATATCAGCATCGGTTCCTTCCGGGCCGATAATGGTCATGTTTGAAATTACCGGGCGTGTGTAAGGAGAAGCTGCTGATGCATCCTTATCATTTAAACTTTCTACGCCGTTTGCACGGATTGCGACTGTAGAAGGTACTGCATTATAAGAAATCAGAAATTGTAATTTTCCGGTATATCCCCGGTCAAAATCGAAGCTGTCGTCTCCATCATTATAAGCTATAAGGTATTTAGCATTGACGGTACCACCTATAAACTGAAAAGCATCATCGCGTGAAAATTTGACGATCACATTTTCAATGGTAGTGGCAGAGCCTACGCCGCTCAAACTCAAGCCACTTGCCATGTCCATTTCCCATTCCACTTCATTTACAGGATTAAGCCCCCCGGCATATTCGATCCTGAGGTATTTTATAGAGCCTGAATTATCAGTAGCAGTGCTACCTCCAAATTCGGTCTGGGCAGTAACTGGAAGGCCTGTAATATTTAAAAGTCCGCCGGGACCGTTGGTTGGGGCTTTACCTAATATAATGATGCCAATCCAGTCGCCCGGTGCTTTCGTTGATGCAGCAGAAGTAAATACAACCGGCTTATCCGCGGTTCCACTTATATTAAGTTTTGAACCAGGGCTGATTATCAGAGCTGCTTTATCTGCATTTGCTGCTACAGCTTCTACCAAAACCGTTACTCCGGCAGGAATAGTCAGAGTTGCATTATTTTTGACAAATACCTTACCTTTTATCGTGTATTGTATGTTTTCTTTAAGACTCATATCCGCAGATATGTCCCCGCTTATTGTTTGCGTGGTGACAGGTGGTTCAGTGATTACCGGATCTTTTTTACATGAAGAGAGGGTAGTTGAAAGAACGAGGAAGAAAAGAAGGAGAAGTTTAGGTAGGTTTTTCATAATGAGATGTTTAGAGTTGTAATGGAAACTGTTCAGCATCACTTTTGTTTTCAGGAAACCCCTTATCTGCTTAAAATTTATTAATAAATTTCTGATTGCACGAGAGATGAGATTTGCATTCGGGCAGGGCAAAAAAATCAATTCCAATATGAATCCTTACAGAACAGAAGTTTTTGTGATAAATGCTCCTGAATTGATGATAGGAAAGGTTTTCCCGGCGAAAGCCTAAGCCTGATTTTTTAAAGTTCTGAGGGGTTTGGTTTTCTCAGATAGAAGTAACTGAGTGCACTTAGGACCAAAATACCCAGGAGAAAACCACCTAAAACATCAGTGAACCAGTGGGCGCCTAAATAGATCCTTGAAAAGGGAATTGAAAATATGAAGAACATAGAAATTGAAGCGATAGTGATCCTTGCCTGTCGCCTTATGAATTTCAGATAACGCATCAAAACAATAACAAAGCCAAAGAAAACCACATAAAAAAGAACATGTCCGCTGGGAAAACTTTGATGTTTGGCTATTTCAATTATCCGGACGACACCATCAGTTGGCCTGGGACGATCAATGATAATTTTTAATACATGACTGATTATGCCGGAAACGAAAGTAAAAATGATGAATAGAGATTCTCGTTTACGCTGATATCGCAGGAATACTGCTGATACAGCGAGGACCATAATGATTGAATACGGCAGGTTGCCCGGCATACTTATTACTCTCATTAAAGTATCCAGCCAAACATACTGATGTTCCTGAACCTCTTCAGAGAACTCCCTGTCAAGCCAGGAATTAGGAAACAGTAAAACAAGGGTGGTTAAAACAAGAAATCCCAGGAATATAGTGCCAAGGACATAATAGAGTATGCGTTTTCTTCTTTCTTTCATACAGGCATTACAAAATAGACTGCGCTATGCTCTGTGATGAACAAATTTGTGACCAGATTTGAGATAATAATATTTCTATTAGTATTATAAGGCCAGAAGAGCCAGTTGTCTTTCAACGGTATTAACCAGCTCATCAATATCAAAAGGCTTGGATAATACATCATCAGCACAAACTTCCCTGACCTGCTCGATCTTCAAATGAGTTGAGAGCACAATAACAGGGATGTGTTTGGTCGTTTCCGTTTCTTTAATCGCTCTGCAAAGTGTTGTACCTTCAATAGTTGGCCGGATAATATCCAGAAGAACTGCATCAGGCTGTTCATCGTGAATCTTAGACAAGATTCCTTCCTCTGTCCGATACGCCCTGACAGTGTATCCTCTTTCCTCAAAAATTATAGAAATGATATGAAGAATATCCTCGTCCCGCTCTACAATCATTAATTTTTTCTTCATGTGATAAAGATAAGATTATTTTAAATTATTATGTATGATCAAAGAGCAAGGATAGATTGGGATCTTCATTAAAGAATCCGGTCATAAATCGGGACCCCCGATTTTGAACAACTAACAACTAACAACTAACATCGTAATCTTATAACTTTTTCACAAAATCCTGTAAATATGCCGG
>CAYHRC010000036.1:3531-13784 GCA_964358565.1 uncultured Sphingobacterium sp.
AACAACTAACATCGTAATCTTATAACTTTTTCACAAAATCCTGTAAATATGCCGGAAGCACATGAACTTATCTTTGTATTCTAAAATACAAGCATATGGCTTCCCCTGGAAATATTACAACTTTATCTCTGCCTGTTTTGGGTATGACCTGCGCTGCCTGTGCGCTGAGTGTGGAGAGCATGATCGGTTCACAGCTGGGTGTAGAGAAGGCAGAAGTTAATTATGCCACGCAATCTGTTAAGATCCTATACCACCCCGATCAGGTTCAGCCGGAAACTTTTCAAAAAGCCGTTCAGGCTACCGGCTACGATTTAATAGTTGATGCTGAAGGCGGTAAAGAAAAACAGGAGGAAACCCAACGCAGCAATTACGAAGCATTGAAAAGGCGTGTTATTGCAGCAACTATATTAACACTGCCAATAGTAGCGATAGGCATGTTTTTTATGGACCAGTCAGGAGGGCCGATAACTCTTCCCAATGCTAATTATTACATGCTCATTTTAAGCGCTCCGGTACTTTTTGTATTTGGTAAGAACTTCTTTATAAATGCCTTTAAACAGGCGCGTTTTGGCCGTGCCAATATGGATACATTGGTGGCTCTGAGTACCGGTATAGCTTATCTTTTCAGCGTTTTTAATACTCTTTATCCTGAATTCTGGCACAGGCGCGGATTGCATCCCCATGTCTACTTTGAAGCCGCAGCCGTGGTAATCGTATTTATTATGCTGGGCAAACTATTAGAGGAAAAGGCTAAATCAAACACGTCTTCAGCTATTAAAAAGCTGATCGGTTTGCAGCCGAAAACTGTTTTACTCATTACCGG
Organism: uncultured Sphingobacterium sp.; assembly: GCA_964358565.1. GTDB lineage: Bacteria > Bacteroidota > Bacteroidia > Sphingobacteriales > Sphingobacteriaceae > Daejeonella. Next base: position 4,355 of record CAYHRC010000036.1, read on the forward strand.
CTCAGGTGAAAAGGAAGTTCCTGTTTCTGATGTATGTATCGGCGACAGGATCCTTGTGCGATCAGGTGAAAAAATCCCTGTGGATGGCCGGGTGTATGAAGGCAGTTCTTATGTTGATGAAAGCATGATCTCAGGTGAACCGGTACCCGTGCTGAAGAATGAGGGTGAGAATGTTTTTGCCGGAACAATCAATCAAAAAGGAAGTTTTCGTTTCACTGCAGAGAAGGTAGGCGGGGAAACCATGCTTGCTCAAATCATTAAGATGGTGCAGGATGCACAGGGTTCAAAAGCGCCTGTTCAGAAATTGGTGGATAAAATAGCTGGCATTTTTGTGCCTGTAGTGATCGTAATTGCGCTTTTAAGCATGCTGATATGGGTTTTGTTTGGCGGAGAGCACGCATTTACTCAGGGCATACTGGCTATGGTAACAGTCCTTGTGATTGCCTGTCCCTGCGCACTGGGTTTGGCAACTCCCACTGCAATTATGGTCGGGATTGGAAAAGGTGCAGAGAACGGTATCCTGATCAAGGATGCAGAAGCATTGGAATTAGGTCATAGAGTCAACACAGTAGTATTGGATAAGACGGGAACGCTTACAAAAGGAATGCCTGAAGTCACAAATCTTATCTGGCAGGAAGGAACAGAGACGGACAGGGAAACACTTATAGAGGTATTTTTTGCTTTAGAACAGCACTCTGAACATCCCCTTGCAGAAGCCATTGTCGCTTACTTAAAACAGGAAATGAATAATACCGTAAAGATAAGCGGCTTCAATAGCCTTACCGGTAAGGGAGTGCAGGCTGATTTTCAGGGAAAGACCTACTCGGCAGGAAGCCATAAGCTGTTGAACGATCTGCAAATTCCGATTGACAAAGACTTGCAGCAGCAGGTCGATGAATTACAGCAGCAGGCAAAAACGGTTATCTACTTTGCTGATCAAACCCGGATTTTGGCTATTGCTTCAATTGCTGACCAGATCAAAGAAGGTTCTGTAAATGCCATTAAGGAACTTCAGGCCAGGAATATAGCAGTCTATATGCTCACGGGGGATAATGAACAAACTGCTGCTGCCGTTGCGGCCCAAACAGGGATCACTGATTTTAAAGCAGAAGTACTGCCATCCGACAAAGCAGAATTTGTTAAGCAGCTGCAGGCAGAGGGTAAGATCGTGGCAATGATTGGTGATGGTATCAATGACAGCCAGGCTCTTGCACAGGCAGATGTATCCATTGCGATGGGTAAGGGTTCAGATATTGCTATTGATGTAGCAAAAATTACGCTCTTATCCTCTGATCTGCTCCAGGTGCCTAAAGCCCTCAGGTTGTCTAAAGTCACCATTCGTACAATCAGGGAAAATCTTTTTTGGGCCTTTATTTACAATGTAATTGGCATACCCATAGCTGCTGGTATTTTGTATCCTGTTAACGGGTTCTTATTAAATCCGATGATAGCAGGAGCGGCAATGGCTTTAAGTTCGGTATCTGTTGTAAGTAATAGTCTTCGCTTAAAATTTTTCAATTTAAATAAACAATCATGGAAACATTAAAATTAAAAACCAATATCAAATGCAGCGGATGTATTGCTGCAGTAACACCTTTTTTAGATAAGCTTCCGGAAATCCAAAAGTGGGAAGTCGATACTCAGAATCCTGATAAAATATTGACCATCGAGAGCCAATCAGGGATTGATGAGCAGAAATTGATAGAAAGCCTCGAAAAAGCTGGTTATAAAGCAGAAAAAATTTAATATTTACCTTATATTGAATTACATCAGGCCGGCTATCCGGCTTGATGTTTAAATTTGTTCTCATTTAGCCGGCTAAATTCCGATGCTTTTATATATTAAGAATATGGTTTGTGATCGCTGCATTATGGTTGTACGCCAGCAGCTGGAACACCTGGATTTTCAGGTATCTGAGATCTCTCTGGGCAGTGCTGTAATACATCCGGACCCTGATGAGAGCCAATTGAGCCTGATCCGGGCCTCCCTTAAAGTATTGGGGTTTGATCTGATTGATAATGAAAAAGATAAGCTGATTGAACGCATCCGGAATATTATAATTGAACTCATCCACCACTCCTCACAGCCTGAACTGCAGGTAAATTTTACACAGGTACTATCCGATCGTCTGCACAAAGATTATGCATACCTGAGTCGTCTGTTTTCAGACTCTGAAGATATTACTATTGAGAAATTCATCATCCAGCAAAAGATCGAAAAAGTAAAGGAACTTTTGCAGTACGGGGAATTAAATCTGAACGAAATATCGTGGAAAATGGGATATAGCAGCAGTTCCCATCTGTCCGCTCAATTTAAATCTGTAACGGGGCAAACGCCAAGCGAGTTTAAAATACTGGCCCATAATCAGCGAAGATCACTTGATAAAATTTAAAACAAAAACCCCGCTATTTTCTTACTAGGTTAATTATTGTCAAATAATGCTTTCATTACAAGATAACTAAGAATTAATTATGAAAACTAAACTGCTAATTATTGGGGCATTTGCGTCTGTACTGGGTCTCTCAGCATGTCAGACAAAAACATCTAAAACCGGGGCAGATGATACCTCGTCAGTTATGAGTGACAGTACTCATATGGGAATGGGTACAGCTATGGGTTCTGGAATGATGGGTGCAAGGCAAATGATGATGGATAATATGCACAGCATGCAAATGACAGGAAATGTTGACCATGATTTCGCCATGATGATGATTAGCCATCATCAGGGGGCTATTGATATGGCAAAGGCTGAGCTTTCATCAGGTCAGGATGACTCATTGAAGCAAATGGCTCAAAAAATGATAACTAATCAGGAGGCAGAGCAAAAAGAACTGCAGCAAATCATCGATAGTTATAAAAATCCTGTAAAAAGTTATGATCCGGCTAAAAAAGATGCTGGATTTGCTAAAGTAATGGATCAAAATATGACCATGATGATGGATATGCCTAAAGCAGATGAAACCCGTAACACTGATCAGCAATTTGCGAATATGATGATACCTCATCATCAGAGCGCCATTTTTATGTCCGAAGGGTATATAAAACATGGAAAGGATCCAAAACTTCTTTCTATGGCTAAAAAGATGATCTCAGATCAGCAGAAAGAGATTGAAGACCTTAAAAAATGGAACGATAGTCATCCATAATAAAATTTTCTAATTCAGGGGCTAATGCCTTGAAAGGAAAATAATCGGGCCTTGCAGTAAATTTTTCATGAGATCCATTAAAATGTAATTGTACATTCTAATGGATCTGTTTTTTTAAATTGTATAATTACTTTTGTCAAACGATTGTGCTTGTGCGCTAATGAATAGAAATTTATTCACCCGGTTAAAAACATATTTTTTACTGATTATCTTTACCAACAAGAATTATCACTCTCCGGCACCTGATCTTCGCATAGCGATCCAAAGTCTGCTGATTTGATCTTGTTGCAGCGAATTCTGGTACTACCCTTTTCTGCCTTTATTTATTTAATTAACCATAAAAAAAAATTATATACTGATGGAAAAGATCATTCTTTTATTTGCTATGATAGCAAGTCCGTTTGCACAAACCTTATTTGCACAGGACAACACAACTAAGCAGTCTGTTCCAGTACTTACTTTGTATTATGATTTAAAGGATGCTCTTGTGAATGGAAATCCTGGCACAGCCGCTGCAAAAGCTATAGAATTTGTTTCAGCCGTAAATAATTCAGGCGCGATAATACCTGATAACAGTATGCGCGAAGCTTTGTTAAAAGACGCCGGATTTATTTCCGAAAGTACAGACCTTAAAATCCAAAGGCAGTATTTTGCAGGTCTTTCAACAACAATGGTCTCTTTGGCCAAAAGATCCAAATTGTCTGATAGCCCGGTTTATCAGCAGTATTGCCCCATGAAAAAAAGTGATTGGTTAAGCAGTGAGAAAGAGATTAAAAACCCCTATTACGGCAGTCAAATGTTGGGCTGTGGCAAGGTTGTTGGAGCCATTAAGTAATTTTTTTTAATTAAGAATTTCCTGTTGAATTTTGAGCAATTGTTTGATTTGTTTTATCAATATTGCTAAATATCTCTTGCCAGCATGTAATCCTTAAAAAATTTAGATAGAACACAATGAAAAAACTGATTCTGAGTATGGCTATCTTCAATTAAAAAATGCTTTAAGTAAAGACAATGGTAAGGAGGCTGCCGAAGCCGGAAACAAATTCGTAAAGGCCATTGAAAGCATTGATAAAGCTTCCATGTCGGCCGGGCAGTCAAAGGCCTATGAGGATATTGCCGAAGATGCTAAGGAGCATGCTGAACATATCGGAGCGAATCCTGGCAAAATAGATCATCAGCGTGAACATTTCGAAACCTTAAGTGAAGATATATATGATTTGCTTAAAGCGGATGGCAATATAGGGCAAAAGCTATATTATACGCATTGTCCGATGTATAATGAGGGAAAAGGTGCCAGCTGGATCAGTGAAACAAAAGAAATAAAAAATCCATATTTAGGTAAGAAAATGCCGGATTGTGGCACGATAAAAGAAGAATTGAACTGATAGATGAGCCGGACTAAAATAGCGCTCCTTTTCATCCTGGTGAACTATTGCTGAACTGGATTGAAATAATGCAAGATAGTGTTCGAAACAAGAAATCCCCATGAAAATTTAGTTGTTTTTATTGTGCTGATTGGATCGTATGGCTTTGCATTTGCGATGCAAGAAGTTCATTCCGCTACTTCATGGCAGCAGCCGGTTATTTATACTTGTCCCATGCATCCGGAAGTTCAATATATGGCATGATTTAGGTATCAATGATTTTAAAAAGCGCTTTTTGGTAGTGCTGATTTTGACCATCCCAATCATGGTACTTTCACCCATGATACAAACCTGGCTGAGGATAGACCTGATGTTCGAAGGCTCCATGTATGTTCGTTTGCCTTTTCGACGATAGTTTTTTTTTATGGAGGATGGCCTTTCCTTAAAGGCTGGCTGAATGAAATGAAAGCCAGAGATCCGGGAATGATGACCCTGATCGGTTTTGCTATCACTGTATCTTATATTTACAGTGTCGCTACTGTTTTCGGCCTTGAGGGGATGGATTTCTTCTGGGAATTGACTACACTGATCCTGATCATGCTGTTAGGTCATTGGATAGAAATGAAATCTGTTGCAGGTGCTTCGCGCGAACTCGAACTTCTCGTACAACTGATGCCTTCTGAAGCACACCTTCTGCATGGCGAACATGAACAGGATGTAAAGACTGATTCACTCAAACCCAATGATATCATTCTGATAAAACCTGGGGAAAAAGTTCCTGCAGATGGTATTATCAATGATGGAGAGAGCTTTTTAAACGAATCAATGTTAACCGGGGAATCTAAACCGGTTGAGAAAAAGCCGGGCGATAAGGTAATTGCTGGCTCTCTGAATGGCAACGGAGCTTTAAGGATTTCGGTATCCCATGGCAGTAAAGATTCTTATTTAGCCCGTGTAATTAAGCTGGTTGATGACGCTCAGAAAACAAGATCAAAAACACAATTACTTGCCGACCGCGCTGCAAAATGGTTAACCGTCATTGCTTTGGTTACCGGGATAAGTACATTTTTTTTCTGGTGGATAGGAGGGAAGGACCTCGCTTTTTCCATTGAGCGAATGGTAACAGTTATCGTCATTTGTTGTCCTCATGCACTCGGTTTGGCGGTTCCGCTTGTTGTCGCAAAATCAACGGCTCTATCCGCAAAAAATGGATTGCTAATTAAAAATAGGTCTGCTTTTGAGGATTCCAGGAAAATAAGCACCCTTGTTTTCGATAAGACCGGAACATTAACTGTAGGAAAGTTTGAGGTATCAAAAGTTATACCTGTTGATACTGGCATCACTGAGGAAGATCTGTTAAAATATGCTGCCGCATTGGAGAAGAATTCTGAACATCCGATTGCAAGCGGTATAACTTCTCTGGCGAAGGAGCGTAATCTTTCAATACCAGTCGCAGATAAATTTAATGCGATTACAGGTAAAGGTATTGAAGCCAGTCTTGAAGGTAAACAGGTGAAAGTCGTAAGTCCGGGATATTTGAAAGATGCTGGTATCAGTCTTCCAGCTGACTTTAAGCCTGATGATACAGAAACCGTTGTTTTTGTTCTCATTAATGAAAAGCTGGCTGGCTATATCACCCTTGCAGATAAATTACGGCCTGAATCTGCGCAGGCGATACAAATATTGAAGAAGAATAATATCAGGTCCTTTTTGTTAACCGGAGATAATACCCGTGTGGCGAAAAGTGTAAGTGACAGCTTGCAAATGGACGGCTTTTTTGCTGAAGTTTTACCGCATGAGAAACTGGAAAAAATCAAAGAACTACAGGCTAAGGGTGAATTTGTAGCTATGACCTGAGATGGGGTGAATGATGCTCCCGCACTGGCTCAGGCCAATATTGGAATTGCTGTAGGTTCAGGAAGCGATATTGCGGCTGAAACTGCCGGCATCATCCTGGTAAACAGTAACCCGCAGGATATTGTTAGTCTGATCTTGTTTGGAAAAGCTACCTACCGCAAAATGATACAAAACCTGGCCTGGGCAACAGGCTATAATGTGATCGCTTTACCCTTAGCCGCGGGAGTCTTATATCAGCAGGGAATTTTACTTAGCCCGGCAGCCGGAGCTGTTCTAATGACAGTGAGTACGATTGTAGTCGCCATTAATGCCAGCTTATTGAAAGTGAAAAAATTAACAGATTAACCTGGCTTTAATTAATCAGATCACTTTATAACTGATCGTTTTATTATCCTCCCAGGTACAGATCGTTTTGCCGTTTGGCAGCAGATAAACTCTGGGGAAATTTCCTTCTCCCAGTTCTATTGTTTTTTTAGACCGGATACTGTACAACTTAATGTTTTTCTTATCCTGCCAGGCAATTACTGCATTGCTTTTTAACTGAGCCATGCTGACGCTCCGCCCTGATCCTATTTTTTGTTCTGGCTGGTTTTGTACTGCCAGGAAAATATCACCGCTGCGCTGCCAGGCTGCTGAAACTATCCCTTTATCACTAATAGATGACCCGCCGCCATCCATCGGACAACCCTTTAGCTGCCATGTGCCATTGCCTGATTTTACTGCGGGTGTAAAACTTTTGCCTTTGTTTGCAGAAATGCTATAGTAAATATCTCTTGAACCCATTTGCCAGTTGCGAAATGTAATTACAATCCTGTTGTTATTAAAGGATATGTTTGGTTTACAACATTCACATACATGTTCCTCAAGAGATTTGTACACCAGCTGATTGTCATTCCATGAACCGGATTTATCAGATGATGCAAAGTAAATATTGTTTTTCTTACCAATTCGTACATCAAGCCATACTGCATAAAAATGATCATTCTTATCTGCAGTAAGTCCCATCAATCCTTCAGGCGCTGAACCTTTTTGGTCATTTACATTTTTAATTTTCGTCCAGCTGTTTTTTGAATGGTCTAGTTTGAACGAATGGATATTACCTTCTTTATCAATCGCAGTAATCATGCTGTAATTGGAAGATGATGCAATTTGAGGGCCCCGGGTATTTCCAAGATGCATATCACCTACGCGGGCAACCAGTTCGGGCTTGGAAAAACTGCTGCCATTGTCGGTTGATGTCATGCAATAAATTTTATCATCCTCACCATAAGCCAGTCGAATAGTTCCTTTAAGATCAATTCCAATATTTGGCTGAAGTCCTTTAACAGATTTATCGTTCAGACCTGAATTAGTTTCAAAGAGACTGTTAATAAATATAAGGGCAAGTACGAGGTATTGCATAGTGAATGGTTTAATCAGACGTGAATATCCTTATAATTTGTCATTTTTAAGTATCCAAAATATTCTTTTAGAAAATAACCAATTCCCGGGTTAAGGATTTAATACCAGGAGAACGTTAATTATCAGGAAATTAATGTTTGATCATCACTTTATTTTCTTAATCATACAAACCTCCGTTTTTGAAAATTTGACAGTTCCGGCTGATTTTTTTTAGAGTCATGTACAATTTCAGGCAGCCTCTTTTTATTTTAATACGCTTTCTTTTTGCAGCCTGTAATGTTTTATCGGCCGTGCCCATCTTGCCATTAGACGGCTTTGTCAGCTGATGATATATTTTGCCGAGATCAATAACAGGAGCGTCCGGTCTGCCTTAGCTTCTTCAAAGTTTTCCTTAAGCAACTGTCTGATTTGTATTTTCTTGCTGAATCGCTGTAAAAGCATCATCGATGAGGCCCTTTACATTACAGCTTTCATTTGAAGGCCCTGAATCAAGCAGCTCATATCAGTTCCATGCAGGCAAGCTGCTTTTCAACATCATCTGTTGTTTCCTGAATAGCTTGCTTAAGGTCTGCAAATGTGGCCAGGTAACCTAATTCCGGAAGCATTTTGATTAAATGCTCTTTAGCGCAATATATCCGGTTTAAAGGGAAATGAAGAACAGTTTTAAATTGTCTGCACCTAAATTAATTCGTTCAGTTGAACTGCTGTCACCCTGGTAAGAGAACATAACATTAAATATTTATTATAAGTTTTTATCTGATCGGAAAGGTCCTCTATAGTTAACCAGTATTTTCTTTGCCATCTGCTTTTATGAGTTGTTCCAAACATGCTCTATGAAATGCCCTTTTTAAAGCATGGTTTAAGCCTGGTCTTTTATAATGATTCAATCACTGATTTAAGCCTTTGACTGATATCTGCAGCAATGACTTCCAAATCGGGGTTGTCAACAGCTGCCATAGTTTCCATGGGATTAATTGCGCTAACTTCCACTTTGCCGTTTGGGTGCTCCTGAACAAGAATATTGCAAGGCAGCAGAACACCGATTTTATCCTCCAGTTGAATTGCCTGATGGGCAATCTTAGGATTACAGGCTCCTAAAATCCTATACTCGCGGAATTCGATGTTCAGTTTTTCTTTAAATTTTTCTTTTAGGTCTATTTCACTGATTACCCCAAACCCTTCATTACTAAGTGCGGTTTTTGTTTTCTCCAGAGCTTCCTGAAATGAATAGCTAACTTCCTTTGTGTGATTATATGTCATTGCTTTATGATTTTTTTTGTTAAAAATATATTTAAAGAATAATTCAGATTTTGCTAACCGAAATGTAAAAGCTCTATTGCACAATTTTCATTCCATTCTCATTAATATTGTTTCCCGGTTAGCACAATAAAAAAACAAATCTTAACCCCATTGGTTTTTATTTAAAAGCCAGGGATATGTTAGAAAATAAAAATCTCCGGGAGGAGCAGGACAAAACAGGGAGTGACCCCAATGAGGTCTATGATTTTAAATATTTCAGAACGAAATTTAATCTCACAAGTGAACAGCTAAAAGAAGCGATCCATGAGGCAAAAACAAACAGCCCCCTGGAACTGGAAGAATTTCTTGCTCAAAAGTTTGGTCTTTCTGCGGATGAGCCTGAAGGAGCTATATGATGTATAA
>CAYHRC010000037.1:0-13729 GCA_964358565.1 uncultured Sphingobacterium sp.
ACACGTTGAAAAACTTGGCGGAGAAGTAACTTATCTTCCGGTTAAAGAAGACGGATTAATTGATTTGGATAAGCTTGAAGCAGCTATTACTAGCAAAACAATCCTTGTTTCCATTATGTATGGCAATAATGAGATCGGTGTTATTCAGCCAATCAGAGAAATCGCAGCTATTGCACATAAACATGGAGCTTTGTTCATGACAGATGCTACCCAGGCAGTTGGTAAAATACCTGTAAATGTTATTGCAGACGGAATTGATCTGATGGCATTTAGCGCACATAAAATGTATGGCCCAAAAGGCGTCGGAGCTTTGTATGTGCGACGTAAAAATCCAAGGGTTAAAGTTACTGCTCAAATGGACGGTGGTGGTCATGAACGCGGCATGCGTTCAGGAACTTTAAATGTTCCCGGAATAGTAGGATTGGGTAAAGCATCAGAACTATGTCGTTTAGAAATGGATGAGGAAGCAAAACGCTTATCCGCTTTACGCGATAAACTAGAGAATTCACTTTCACAAATGGAAGAAAGTTATGTAAATGGAAATCAGGAGCACCGCTTACCGCATGTAGCCAATATTTCCTTCAAATATGTTGAAGGTGAAGGATTAATGATGGCAATGAAAGATCTTGCGGTATCGTCTGGTTCAGCATGTACTTCTGCTTCATTAGAACCATCCTATGTGTTAAAGAGTCTGGGCCTCTCTGACGACCTTGCTCATTCATCTATCCGTTTCGGACTTGGGCGTTTTACCACGGAAGAAGAAGTTGATTTCGCTATTGAGCAAACTAAAAAGGCCGTAAACCATTTACGTGATCTTTCCCCATTATGGGAAATGTTCAAAGAAGGTGTTGATCTCGATAAGATCGAATGGGCAGAACACTAAACGTTGTAAGTTTTACGTAATAAGTTATAAGTAATGGATTAAACATCCAGCCTAAAAACTAACAACTAATAAATAGATAACGAAACCAGAAAACTGGCACTAAATTCATAAAATATGGCATACTCAGAAAAAGTAATTGATCACTATACTAATCCACGCAATGTAGGAACATTGGATAAAAGCAATAACAATGTTGGTACCGGATTGGTAGGTGCACCGGAATGTGGCGATGTAATGCGCCTGCAGATCGAGGTGGATGAAAATCATATGATCACTGATGCGAAGTTCAAAACATTTGGATGCGGATCGGCCATTGCTTCATCTTCCCTTGCAACCGAATGGTTAAAAGGCAAATCTATTGATGATGCTATGAAGATCGATAATATGGACATCGTTGAAGAGCTTGCCCTTCCGCCTGTTAAGATACATTGCTCCGTATTGGCAGAAGATGCGATCAAAGCCGCAATTAACGATTACCGTGTTAAAAACGGATTGGAAGCGTTGGCAGTGGCTAAATCACACCACTAATCAGATCCTATGTGCCTCAGAGCACAAAATGATCTTTTAATTTCATAATGAAATGGTAACAGTAACAGATAAAGCGAAAAGTAAGGTAGAACAACTCATCAATGAAAATGGGCTCGATAACAGCTATTTTCTGCGGGTTTCTGTTCAGGGAGGCGGATGTTCAGGTTTATCCTATAAAATGGACTTTGATAACGAAGAAAAACCCGGCGATCAGTTCTTTGAAGACCAGGGAGTTCGTTTAGCCCTTGATATGAAATCATTCCTGTATCTGGCAGGTACAGAACTTGATTTTTCGGACGGCCTTAATGGGAAAGGCTTCAATTTTCGTAATCCTAATGCAACGCGCACCTGCGGTTGTGGAGAAAGTTTCTCTGTATAATATTGATCATGAATTTCAGGCTCATAATAAGCCTGCATATGTTATAAAACAAAAGGCTCCCAGGGAGCCTTTTGTTTTATAAAGGTATTCCTGTATACTTGTTAATCTGGTATATTGTATACCTGTTAATATAAAACCGAAACTACTAGGATGAATCCAATAACAGAATCCACAACCATACCAGATCTATTAAGGGACGTAGTCGGTTACGTTCATGATGAAAATAAGACCTTTTTAATTCATAAAGTAAATGACACCTGGCAAGAAATAAGCTATAAACAGGTATTGCAGTATGCGGATTCAATTTCAAGCTATTTCCTTGAAATGGGAATACAAAAAGGTGACCGTTTAGGCCTTATTAGTGAAAATTCTGTAGATTGGGTCTATTATGATCAGGGAATCCAGCAAATTGGCGGTGTAAACGTATCGATTTATCCTACCCTGTCAGAACACGAAATAGAATATATCCTTCGCGATTCGGGATCAAGAACATTACTTGTCGGAAATCACTTTCTCTTTAAAAAGATACTTAAGATCGCAAATAATTGTCCGGACCTGCAACGAATAATTCCTGTTTTTGATGATTATGAAAAGTACATTAAAAACACTGAACTGAATGCAGGTGTAATAAGTTTTAAAAGCTTAATGCAGGAAGGTGAAAGGAATATAGATCATTACAGAAAAGAAATTGACCGCCTGAGAGAGGCCGTTCTTCCTTCTGATCTGGCTTCCCTTATCTATACCTCGGGTACAACAGGGACACCAAAAGGCGTTATGCTAACCCATTCGAATTTTGTACAGAATGTTCGTGTCTGCCTGGACCAAATACCAGTGATTGATAAGGATGATACTTTTTTATCATTTTTGCCTTTATCCCATGTATTTGAGCGAACAGCAACTTATCATGTTTGCTGTGCCATGGGTTGTAAAATAGCTTTTGCGCAAAATCTTGAATTGCTTGCCAAAAACATGGCGGAGGTTCGGCCAACAGTAATGAGCTGTGTTCCGCGATTATTGGAACGCATTCATGATAAGGCAATGAAGAATGGTACGGCCGATGGCGGAACGAAGGCAAAAATATTTTTATGGGCGATAGCCACTGGCAAAGAATACCGGGAAGTTAAAGAGTCGGGAAAAAACCCGGGCCTAATCCTTACACTCCGCAAGAATATTGCTGAAAAACTGGTGTTCAGTAAGATAAAAGAGAAAACAGGAGGCCGCTTGAAGTTCATGATTTCTGGCGGTGCGGCACTGCCTAAGAACGTTGGTGAGTTTTTCGGTAATCTGGGCATCAAGATCCTGGAAGGTTTTGGACTCACAGAAACATCCCCTGTTATGTCAGTAACAGAATATCACCGGCAGATATATGGTACTGTTGGGCGTATAATTCCTGGTATTGAGGTTGCGATACAGGATGTAGAAAGCAAGGAGTTCATAACCATTCAAACGCATGATTCTTTTGATGAGGATTTTGAATGTAATGAAGGCGAAATTATTGTAAGGGGACATTGTGTGATGCAAGGATACTGGAATAAGCCCGATGAGACTGCAGAAGTTATCGATAAGGATGGCTGGTTTCATACGGGGGATGTTGGACGCTTCTATAAAGGAAACCTCCAGATCACAGATCGTATCAAGAACATGCTGGTTAATGCATACGGCAAGAATATTTATCCCACACCTGTAGAAAATACCTATCTGAAAAGTCCGAAAATTGAACAGCTCTTCCTGATCGGAGACAAACGTGAATATCTTACTGCTATTATTATTCCATCCCGGGAAATCCTGCAGGAAACGTTCAAGTTAAACGAAGAATTTTTCCATGAGAAGGATCCTTTTATAAATGATAAGAAAATAATTGACTGGCTGAATGAAGATATCCATAAGTACTCAACAGAACTTGCCAAATTCGAGCGCCTAAAATCCTTTATTGTTAAACGTATTCCGTTTAGTATTGAAGATGGTGAGATAACTCCCACAATGAAAGCCAAACGGAAAGTGATTGAAAAGAAATACGAGGATAAAATTAACAGGATGTACCAGCAAGAAGTTGAAGCAGACTAGCTCAAGCATTAAGCAGCCTTAACCTTCAACCTAATTGCCATATTTCGTCTTAAAAAGTTATTTTTGCAGAAATCTAAGAACACAAATGAGTATCGGATTATCTGAACAGGAAATATTACGTCGTGAGGCGATGGCAGAACTTCGTAAAATGGGGATTGATCCCTATCCGCCTGAAACTTTTGAAGTTAATGTTAACGCCCTTGATATTATTAATAATTACGAACGTGATAAAACTTCGTATAAGAACATACGTTTTGCCGGGCGCATAATGAGTCGGCGCATCATGGGAAGTGCATCATTTGCTGAACTTCAGGATTCAACCGGCCGGATCCAGGCCTATATAAACAGGGATGAAATATGTCCCGGGGAAGATAAGACACTTTATAATACAGTCTTTAAAAAACTCATGGACATTGGTGATTTTGTTGGAGTTTCCGGATATGTGTTTACAACAAAAACAGGTGAGATCTCTATCCACGTCAGTGAAATGAAGATCCTTTCCAAGTCATTAAAGCCACTTCCTATTGTTAAGCGTGATGATGATGGAAATATTTATGATGGCTTTACTGATCCGGAAATGCGCTACAGACAGCGTTATGTCGACCTGACTGTAAATCCGGAGTTCAAGCAGATCTTTATAAACCGCTCGAAGGTGATCAATACTATGCGGTCTTATTTCGATGATCAGGGCTGGATGGAAGTAGAAACACCGATACTCCAGCCTATCCATGGTGGCGCTGCAGCACGCCCGTTTATGACGCATCACAATGCACTCGACATGCCTCTCTTCTTGCGCATAGCGAATGAATTATATCTTAAAAGATTGATTGTAGCAGGTTTTGACGGTGTATATGAATTCGGAAAGATGTTCCGTAACGAAGGAATGGACCGTACCCACAATCCTGAATTCACGTCGATGGAGATTTATGTGGCTTATAAAGATTATATCTGGATGATGGCCATGGTTGAAGAATGTCTTGAAAAAATTGCTATCGCAATTCACGGAAAGGCAAGTGTTAAAGTTGCTGAGTATGAAATAAACTTCGCCGGACCATATGAGAAACTCTCCATGTATGAATCAATAAAAAAGCATACCGGCATTGATGTTTCAGCCATGGATGAAGACGCTTTACGGCGAACCTGCAATGAGCTTAGCATTGAGATTGACAGCACTATGGGAAGGGGTAAACTTATTGATGAAATATTCAGTGAAAAAGTTGAAGCCCAGCTGATCCAACCTACATATATTACAGACTACCCAATCGAGATGACCCCGCTCGCAAAAAAACACCGGACTGAAGAAGGCTTGGTTGAGCGATTTGAGCTGTTTGTAATGGGTAAGGAGATCGCAAATGCTTATACAGAACTAAATGATCCCATTGATCAGCGTGAACGCTTCGAAGAACAACTTTTATTGGCTGGACGGGGTGATGAGGAGGCTATGGCAATGGACGAAGATTTTCTGAGAGCATTGGAATATGGTATGCCGCCAACATCAGGTCTTGGGATTGGGATTGATCGCCTGGTAATGTTAATGACCAATCAGCACACAATCCAGGAAGTGCTATTCTTTCCACAGATGAGACCTGAAAAGAAAGTGCGGGTTTCATCGGCCGAGGATTTTATTGCCCTCGGTATCCCTGCAGAATGGGTACCAGTGCTTAATAAGATGGGTTTTAAAACAATTGATGAATTAAAAGCAGGCAACCCTAACAAAGTATTTAATGACCTTGGCGGGATGCGTAAAAAAATGAAACTCGACATTACCATGCCTTCCAAAGAAAGAGTCATGGAATGGTTTAGTTAACATAAATATAACATAAATATAAAGGCCGCTTTACAGATAAGTAACCGGCCTTTTATATTTTTGGCATATATAAATTTTATGATTATGCAAAACACAAGCCTTGAAATAACCGAACAGGAATACCTTATCAAACTGCGCAAAGAAAAATTTGATCTTAATTTTATTCATCAGCTTCTAAACCGTTTACAATCGGATAAATTCTTTTTTTCAGCAAGGACTTCCGATGATACTGATGACATTGGGGACCAAAATACAGGTACTCATGATTCAGTCAGGTTTGACAATCTGGGTGACAAATAACACAATTAAAGTGTCTGGAAAGCCAGGATACTACCTATAAGTGCGCTGCTGTACTGTTCGGTCCATTTGAGTCATCTGCTCCTTCATCATTTTTATCTGATCGGCTAGCAACTTGTTTTTATCCGCCTTTTTAGCCTCCTGTAAATACAGGGTTGCTTCCCGCTTGTTCCTCTAGCCATTGCAATCCCGGCCAAACTTAACTTCGCAAGTGCAATATTATGATCCATCGTCATACCCAGGCTAATTGCTCTCTTAAAATATTTTTCTGACTGAAGCGGAGCTTTACGCGATTCAATCAGGCCAATGAGCAAATTATAATATCCATGCTGCCCTTTGAATAATTGCGTTTCGTAATTAGTAATCCGGGCGAGCCAGACACTTGCCTGCTCCATATTATCCTTTCTAAGGAAATACTGCGCAATAAGCATGTTCTCGTTAAAAAAGAAGGTTACAGCTATAAGTATGGCAAGAAATACCAGAAGTATACCCCAGCCCCAATAACCAAAAACCATTAAGGCCACTGCTGCACCCAACACTATGGATGCAATTATCAATCTGATGAAATTAGGCATTGTCTTGTTATCTATTAAATTTGTTGCAAATATCCGTTTATTTGAGCGTTTAACCAATATCTATCAAAGAAATTATGCGCATGGAACTGGAAGAAAGCTGGAAAAAAGTCCTGAAGGAAGAATTTGATAAAGATTATATGAAGGAGTTGCTTAGTTATCTTCAAAAGGAACTTGCAGAAGGACAAACCGTATACCCGGCAAAACCCTTAATCTTTAATTCTTTCAAACATACCCCTTTTAATAAAGTTAAAGTGGTAATCCTTGGCCAGGACCCCTATCATGGTGCCAATCAGGCACATGGTCTTTCCTTTTCGGTTCAAAAGGGTGTTCCGATCCCTCCCTCTCTTAAAAATATCTACAAAGAGTTACAAAGCGAATTCAAAAATTTTCAATACCCCGGACACGGGGATCTGACACGATGGGCAGACCAGGGAGTTTTACTGCTTAATACCACATTGACAGTTGCAGCCACAAAGGCCGGCTCACATCAAAAGAAGGGCTGGGAAATATTTACAGACCGGGTTATTCAAGTGCTCTCAGATAAAAAGTCAGGAATTATATTTCTGCTTTGGGGAAAACATGCCCAGGCTAAGGCAGGTCTCATAGATCAGCAAAAGCATTATGTTTTAACAGCAGCACACCCATCCCCTTTTTCGGCTCATAATGGCTTCTTCAGATGTGGTCATTTTGCTAAAACAAATGAGATACTGGTGAAAAACGGACAGAGTCCAATAGATTGGCAGATCAATTAGCAAATGTCCAGATTAGCAAATGAGCAAATTTGTGAATGAGCAAAAGGGAGGAAGCGGGAACTAATTAGCAAATTTGTGAATGAGCAAATGGGATTCGACTAACAAACTTCGTTTCACTCATATTCTGAAACAATTTGCTAATTTTCTCATTTCCTAATTTGCTATTTAATAACTGTTTTGCTATTTAGTACTCCAGCGGTACAGCTGGCTCCTTCTTATTAGTAGACATGATCATCATGGTTTGAAAGGTCTTAACTACACTTATTTTACTGATCTTATCCATAATTAAGCGCTCATAAGCCTTAATGTCCTTAACATATACCTTCAGAAGAAAATCACACTGCCCTGTCACATGATGGCATTCCGTAATTTCTTTTATTGCATTTATTTCTTCAAGAAAAACCTGAATAGTATTATTTTTATGAAAATCGAGTTGGATCTGTATAAAAGTTTTAATGCCCAGGCCCAGCAATTCCTCATCCACCAGGGCATGATAACTTTTTATATAATGTGCCTGCTCAAGTTTTCTCACGCGTTCAAGCGTTGGAGCCGGGGACAAACCCACTTCATGAGAAAGTTGTAAATTGGTTATCCTTCCGTTTTCCTGAAGTATCTTTAAAATTTTAAGATCTATCCTGTCAAGTTCTAATGCCATAATGATAACAAAAGTAAAGCTTTAAAAGGGACAGCCAAATTTTATTTTTAAAAATGCTCATAATTATTGCATATATTTTATTTAATATTTTTAGATTAGCCTAAATTATTTATTAGATTTGCTTAATATCGTATTATGCATTCCTTTACAGAAGAAAATTATCTGAAAGCTATCTATCATTTAAGTGATGGGAATAACAGTGTTGTGAGCACAAATGGCATATCTGAAATAACCAATACAAAAGCCGCATCGGTGACAGATATGTTAAAAAAACTTGCAGAAAAAAAGCTGATCAACTATGTTAAATACCAGGGTGTTACTTTAACCGACCTTGGACTAAAAGTTGCAGTAAATATCATCAGAAAACATCGCTTATGGGAGGTATTCCTGGTTGAAAAGCTGGGCTTTAAGTGGGATGAAGTGCATGATATTGCTGAAGAGCTTGAACATATCAATTCAAGTGCGCTGGTCAACCGTCTGGACGATTTTCTTGGCAATCCTGCATCCGATCCGCATGGGGATCCTATCCCCGACCGGACAGGCGCAATACAACATAAAAAACTTGTAAAAATTTCAAATATGAAACCTGGCCAAAGCGGTATCATCTCCGGGGTCAGTGAACATTCATCTGTTTTCCTGAAGCTCCTCGAAAAACTGGGCTTAACATTGGGTGCGACAATAACTATCGCTGAGCTTATCGAATTTGACGGCTCGATCATGTTAACAATAGATAATACCAAAGAAAGAACTATAAGCAGAGATGTGGCTAAAAATATACTGGTTACATTATGAGAAACCAAGGTGATGAATCATTAAGTGAGGTACATGGCTCAATAGGCACTTCCGGAAAAACGGGATGGAGAAAACTCATGGCATTCGTTGGTCCGGCTTATCTTGTAAGCGTCGGCTATATGGATCCCGGCAATTGGGCCACTGATATTGCCGGCGGCAGTCAGTTCGGCTATAATCTGATCTGGGTTTTACTTATGTCTAACCTGATCGCTCTCTTACTTCAATCATTAAGTGCCCGGCTGGGGATTGTCCGCGGTCTCGACCTCGCGCAGGCGTCCCGTAACGCATATCCTAAATTCGTCAATTATCCGCTTTATGCACTGGCGCAGGTAGCTATAATCGCCTGTGATCTTGCAGAGATCATTGGTATGGCTATCGGCTTGAACCTGCTGTTCGGGCTGCCGCTGATATGGGGTATTTCCATAACAATACTAGACACATTCGTGCTGCTTTTCCTCATGAATAAGGGCATGCGGCTGATGGAAGTATTCATTGTATCAATGGTTTTTATTGTAGCCGTTTCATTTTTAACTGAAATGTTAATCGTCCAGCCTGTCTTTGGCGAAGTAATCTCGGGTTTTAAACCATCCTTATTATCCGGAAACGCCCTTTATATCGCCATAGGGATAATTGGTGCCACGGTGATGCCCCATAATTTATACCTTCACTCCTCTTTAGTACAAACCAGGAAGATCGACCGCAGCGGAAACGGAATTAAGGAATCTCTGAAATTTAATTTAATAGACACTACAGTTGCGCTGAACCTGGCCTTCTTTGTAAATGCGGCAATTCTGGTCCTTGCTGCAACAGCGTTTTACAAACATGGTTTATATGAGGTTGCGGAAATACAGCACGCCTATAAATTGCTCGATAATATTTTCGGTTCAGTTGCTCCGACCCTGTTTGCTGTTGCACTTATAGCCTCTGGTCAGAGTTCCACTATAACAGGTACACTTGCAGGACAGATCGTGATGGAGGGCCATTTGAATTTAAGAATTCAACCCTGGATACGGCGGCTGCTAACGAGACTCCTTGCAATCATACCAGCATTCTTTACCATACTTTACTATGGTGAAGAAGCTCTTGGCGGACTGTTAGTTTTAAGTCAGGTGGTATTAAGTTTACAGCTCGGTTTCGCCATAATCCCTTTAATTCATTTTAACTCCGACCGTCAAAAGATGAAGGAATATACCATAAAGACCTGGGTAAAGATCCTGGCCTGGCTAAGCGCTTTGATTATCGTGGGCCTTAATGCACAACTTGTATTCCAGCAGCTGAACAGCTGGATAAGCAGCACACATGAAAATTCCTGGTGGATATATTTAATTGTAATTCCGGTCATTATTCTTGTCACTGCCTTACTGGTATATGTATTCTTTTTACCAATCTTCAAAAAGCAGGTGGGTGAAGTTTCCAATGTTCCACATGGCAAGGCTTTAGAGATCGGCAATATTGAACTTATTCAATATAAAAAGATTGGGATCACTGTAGATTTCTCAAAAAATGACACTAACACTATCCGCCATGCCCTCATCCAGGGGGGTAAGAGTGCTGAATATCTATTAATGCATATTGTTGAGTCGGCGGGAGCCAGATTCCATGGCGAAAAGGTCCTGGATTTTGAGACACAAAGTGACCAGGATAATCTTAAAAAATACAAGGACAACCTGCTCGAAATGGGTTATCATGCAGAAATATTCATAGGTTATGGCAATGCTGCAAAAGCGATTTCAGAGTTTGTAAAAAGCAAAGAAATGGATCTGCTGGTAATGGGGGCACATGGCCATAAGGGCATAAGTGATCTCATCTTCGGCACCACAGTTGATACCGTTCGCGACAGTGTAAATATTCCAATTCTGATTATTAAATAAATCATAAAGTTATTTAATGGAATTTGCCCCTGGTCCCATGAGGCTTTTTAAGATAAGAGCCATCGTGAGTGGCTCTAAGAAACCTTGATGCTGATAAATAATTTCATCCTTTTCATTCAGAAAGCATATTGATGGAAAAGTCAGCTGCCCATTAATGGTTCCAAGCTGTTCTGCAAGTTCATGGGCCCCTGTATTTACACCTGAAGGCTTGAATTGAAATATGCCGCCGCCATATATAATATTTCTCCTCTCTTCCGCATTCAGAAGTATGACATAAAATCTTTCAGACAAGATGCCTGAAATTTCTTTGTTCCTCAGCATGGCATTTTTCATAGAAAGACAATATTTACACCAAGAGGTCATTATTAAGATCATAACCGGTCTGCTTTCCCTGGCCTGTAATACTTTCAGATCTTCAAAAGCAACAGGCCTCACCTGTGCTGATGAATTATACTGGTAAAAAGCAAGGAAAGATATTATGATCAAAATCCTGAGCATTCGCTATTTTATTAGTAATCTAAGTCCCAGAAAACCCCGCATACCCTGATTGGGGGCATACACATAACCCGGATCAAAACTTAAAGCATATGGATTATCTGCATCTGGAATCACATTTCCATTGGCATCGGTTCGTACATTTTTATTAAAAGGATCATGGCTTCGTGCTATTAAAAATGGCTCATTTTTGCCTGGCGTCCAATCTAACAGGTTTTTAACACCTCCATAAATTTCTAATTTCTTTGCTCCGGTATATGTTAGTTGTATATTCTGCAGACTCCAAACCGGAGAAAACTCAGTGCGTGGATCTGAAAGGCCTAAACGAGGCAACCGCATTGATCCATATATGTTTCCTGTATAGTCCAGGCCTAAATTTAGCTTGTTGAGTTTATAGGAGATCCCCCAGGTACCTGACCATTTCTCAGTAAGAAGCGGACGGATCTTCTGCTTTGCGATATTATTTTTGGAGAATACATCTAAAAGGGATCCTCCGGCCAGGATCGTAAATCCATTAGTGAAAGCCATATCAAAATTCAAGCTTATACCTCTCGAAACAGCATAGCCCGCCAAATTGCTGTAAATGATCTGCTGTGGATTTGTCAGATAATCGGGAATGATCTGGTTTTTGAAGTGGGTATACCATGCTGAACCATCCAGACTGATAAGGCTGCCACTTTTGAAATAGAATTTCCTGATGTAATTAACATTAGCATTATAACTTCTTTCAGGCTCAAGCTCCTGTGTAACTATTACGTCTCTGGAACCAGTAAGCGCCGCATGTTCTTCAGTGAACAGACTTACTACCCGGAATCCTGTGCCGGCGTTTAAACGAATAATATTATTATCATTTATAAGCCATTTATAAGCGATCCTCGGCGTTAGAATATTGCCATGAACTGAGTTATAATCGTATCGTATACCCATTAGCAATTTATGCTTATCTGAAACAGCAACTTCATCCTGCAAAAAGACCCCGGGCAGCCATACTTTATCCGGATTATTTACATTTGCCCCCTGTGAAGCTGTAGCTGGTGTATTATCATCATAGAAAGTATATCTCAAGGCAGCTCCGAACAGAAGATCATGATCCTTGATTTTTTTATCCCAGCTAAACTGCGAAAAGGCAATTTTTTGCCGTGCATTGTAAATCGTGTTTCCATATACTGAGTTCTGAGCATGATCATTTAATGAAAAGGCTAACATCATGGACTCTTTTACTGGTAGCTGATAATTGCCTAAAAGTTCCCATCTTTTAGTATAAATGCTTTCGGCATAGCGCTCAGTACCTCCACGGAATGATCTGTTCCAGTAGATATCTCCGCCCCAGCGGTCCTCATAATTATATCTTCCTGCAATGCTGAACAGACGCTGGTATTTTCTTATAAGGTTCCATTTCTGAAATAAGGATATCCTGTCCTGCTGGGTTACATCAGTGAAATTGTCATTATTATTATCGATCCTGTTTCCGTATTTAAAATAATTGATCCCTGTTAAAACTTCTGCCCTGCCTGCTTTAAATTTAAAACCAAGGTCTGTATTAACTTCTGCCCAGGAGGTTGTAAACATATCCCCTGAAAACACAGGGGCATTTTGCGGCTTCTTTGTTATAATGTTTATTAAGCCTCCAACAGCCTCAGATCCGTATAGAGAAGATGCAGGCCCTTTCACAATCTCTACCCGCTCAATAAGGGCATTTGGGATACCCGATAAGCCATATACGGATGAAAGTCCGCTGACAATGGGCATACCATCAATGAGGATCATTGTATAAGGGCCTTCCAAGCCATTTATATGAATATCTCCGGTGTTACACACATTACAATTGAGCTGGGGCCTTACTCCATTCACATTCTGCAAGGCATCAAAGACTGATGGTGTTGGATTTTTTCTGAAAAACGCGGGACTGTAAACTTCAACAGGCACCGGACTTGCAAGTCGGCTGACTTCTTTCATAGTCCCGGTTACCACCACCTCGTCTAATGAAGCTCCTGTATCCCTGAGGGTAAAATTAAGAACTATGCTCTCGTTATCTTTTATAATGATTGTACGGGTTAACTGGCTAAAACCCATAGCGGAGGCAAGCACAGTATATTTACCGGCTTGGAGCTTATCAAGATTGTATTGTCCGACAGTATCAGCCGATGTTGATATGCTGATGTTCACAAGACGGATGTTTGCAAAAGGTATTGGTTTACCTCCCGAACTTACGCTACCATGTATAATAGAATTTTGAGCACATACTGTACCTGAAATAATCAGAAAACTTAGAAAAAGCAGAAACAACCGCATAATAATTAGACTAATAAAAAATAAAAAAAATTAATATTTTAACATAATAATTAGATTAACAAAAATACATATTTAGATTAATCTAAAATAATAATTTTTTATCACTCCTCATAGAAATTTCTGTTCTCAAATTTCTTTCGGATATTAGCGTTTTAAATATTATGGCAAGCGGAATTAGTATTAAGAACAAGAGGGCTTATTTTGAATATCATATACTTGAAACGTATACGGCCGGTATCAAACTGCTAGGTACAGAAATAAAGTCAATCCGGGAGGGCAAAGCCGATATTAATGATGCGTTTTGTACTTTTTTTGACGATCAGCTATATGTAAGAAATA
>CAYHRC010000038.1:0-8319 GCA_964358565.1 uncultured Sphingobacterium sp.
TTTAACAGTGCTATAGTTCTGGGTTCATTGGAAGGGCCTGGGGTTGTTCAGGCATTAGCCAAAGTCGCAGCAAAAGATGGAGCCGACCAATGGGTACGTGCTGCTGTTCTAAGTGGTATTGAAAAGCGTATGCCGGCTTTCCTAACTGCTTTGCGTACCCAGAGTAATACAAACCCTCCGGCTTTTGCCGCTGTGATGAAGGATCTGGGTCGTTTATATGGTACCGGTGGAACAGTTGCTGATAGCCGCGTATTGTTTCAGGAAGTGCTTTCATCAACTGGAAGTTATGAATGGAGGATGGCTACCCTGCTTGGATTAGCAGAGGGTATTTCTGGAAGAATAAAAGAGTTTGGAACATCTCCACAAGGGTTACTTTATGCAATTCAGGGATCCAGCACTTCGAGTGCAAATCTTTCGTCTTTGAATAATTTTATTGGTAAGGTGGTAACTCTGGCTGGTAATCAGGCTGAAAGTGCCCGCGTTCGTTTGCTTGCAACCTCCCTTCTTGGTTATACAGATTATGAGCGATCTAATATGGCTCTGCAAAAAATGCTGGCACCAACTACTCCACCTGAATTGCTGCGTGCTGGAGTTTCCTCTTTAACACGTTTAAATGATCCTCGCGGGGCAATTTTGCTAACCGAAAAGAAAGCATGGTCTAGTTATACACCCCTAATTAAAGCAGCGGTTATTGGTTCATTGGTCTCTAAACCTGAATTCACTAATCAATTGTTTACGGCTATAGAGAAAGGTACCATAACAGCAGCAGAAATTTCATCAGGTGATCGTGAACGATTGATGAAGGATAAAAATCCTTTAGTCAGTGACAGGGCAAAAATTCTATTCAAAGAATTGGAAGGTGGCGACAGAATGAATGTATATCAGGAATATCGCAAAATTCTAAATGTGTCTGCTGATGCAAAATTGGGAAAAACAGTTTTTCAGAAGTCATGCTCGGCTTGTCATACTTATTTGGGTGAAGGAGGTAAGGTTGGTCCGGATTTAACCGGCGTGAAGAGCCAGCCTGTTGAGGCTTTATTACTGCATATAATCGTGCCGAATTATGAGGTTCTTCCAGCTTATCAAACAGTTATGATAGTAACCAACGATGGTCTTTCTCTTTCAGGCAAAATACTTTCAGAAACTGAAAACAGTTTGACAATCCGTACAGCTTTTGGAACAGATGAATCTATTCTACGTAGGAATATCGCATCGCTAACTAATTCAGGCCTTTCACTCATGCCAGATGGCCTGGAACAAAGCATGTCTAAAGAAGATTTGACCAATTTAATTGCCTACCTTAAGGCGGGTTCTTAATATGAATTTATCCAAACATAAGTTTATATCTTAGTAGGGTATTGAGTATTTGTAATGCTGGGCTGGATGAGCACACAAAAATAATCATCGACTTAAAACGCAGACGCCACAATCATTTTTCATGAGATATTCTCCATTTACCGTAAAAAGCGCTTATAACCTCATAGGTTTAATCACAATATGTTGTATCGTTTTATTTTTCATAGGCAGTAAACAGAAAGAAACTATTGCTAGCGAACTCGACGGACTAAAAGTTCCTGAGGGTTATACCATTGAACGGGCAGTCGATCCCGGGATGATCTCTTATCCCATGTTTGCCTCATTTGATGGCGACGGCAGGTTGTTTGTTTTTGAGTCAGATGGAAGTTCACCTTCCTCTGTGGATATGCTGAAAAAGCCACCCTATCATATACGTCTTCTGGAGGACACGAATGGCGATGGTATTTTTGATAAAAGCAAGATCTTTGCAGACTCCCTTTCATTTCCAAAAGGAGGTGTATTCTATAATGGAAGTCTTTATGTAAGCTCTTCCCCTGATCTTTTACGCCTTACCGATACCGATGGTGATGGAGTAGCTGATAAACGGGAAGTAATTCTTACAGGATGGGTTTTGAATTCCAATGCCGCTTTATTAGGCGGGCCATTTATGGGTCCTGATGGATGGTTGTACTTAACGGATGCCCGGCGCGGATTTGACATTACCACTAAAGAAGGCCAGAATTTGAAAGGAAACAGTGCCCGGATCTGGAGATGCAGACCAGACGGTACAGGCCTGGAATCTATGGCAGGAGGAGGCTTTGATAATTCCATTGAACTGGCATTTATGCCATCAGGTGAAACGGTTGGGACGATGACCTATTTTATTGATCCTCAGGCAGGTATGCGTGATGCACTCATGCATTGGGTAGAAGGAGGTACCTATCCAAAACCTAATCCTGTTATTGAAAAAGATAAATTTATTCTCACAGGCGACCTGATGCCGGTGATGACAAAAATGGCCCGGGTAGCCCCATCCGGTTTGATGCGATATCGTGGAAGCTCCTTGGGAAAAGAGTATCAGGGCAATATCTTCAGTGCTGAATTTAATACCGGTCGTATTATGCGTCATAAGATCAGTCAGGAAGGAGCGACCTATAAGTCAGTTGAGGAGCCTTTTATTACTTCAACGGTTCAGGATATTCATCTTACTGACGTTCTCGAGGATGCTGATGGAAGTATGCTGGTGCTCAATACCGGAGGCTGGTTTATTTTAGGCTGTCCGCTTTCCAGAGTTGCAAAACTAGACGTTCCCGGAGGTATTTACCGGATCAGAAAAATTGGTGCAGTAAAAGTTAAAGATCCCTGGGGAAATCAGCTTGATTTGAAATCAATGTCCGTTCAAAGCCTTGTGTCCTCCCTTAAAGACCCTCGTCAGGCAGTGCGTGATAATGTGATCGAGCGTTTGATAGCAAAGGGAGAATCTGCCGTTTTACCAATAAAAAATTCATTGCTCAAATCAGTAAATGAAGAAATGCGTACTGCCGGAATATTCGCCCTTTCTCGTATCGGTACGCCGAATGCATTGCGGGAAGTACGTACAGGTCTGATCGATCCCTCCATGGTAGTCAGAACCTCTGCCGCACGTGTTTTAGGTCTGGCGAAAAATAAGGAAGCCGTAGATAAATTGATGGAACTGGTGCAAAAGGACAGATATTCAGTTCGCAGGCAGGCAGCAACCGCTTTAGGGCAGATAGGAGATAAACGTGCCGTTCCTGCATTATTAATAGCAGCAGCAGCAAATAATGATCGTTTTGAGGAGCATGCCATAATTTATGCCTTGATTAGCCTTAATAACGCTGCGCCATTGGTGGCTGCTTTGAATAATCCTTCTGCAAATGTGAAAAGAACCGCACTTATTGCGCTTGATCAAATGGGAGGGACAGCCTTAAGCAAAGTAAATCTGGCTCCCTTCCTGACCAGCAAAACCCCGCAACTTCAGAATGTCGGAATTTGGGTAGCCTCCCATCATTCTGACTGGTCTGACATTGTAATCGACTTTTTGAAAGGCCGTTTGAACGCTGCCGAAATTAGCGGACCGGATGTTACATCTGTACGCGATCTGATGATCACATTTAGTAACGATAAGCAATTGCAGCAATTTCTGGCTGAACAGCTTGCAGACAAATCATCTTCAGATGCTAAGAAGATCTTCTTAATGGATGTGATCACACATTCTTCGGTGAAGGAAATTCCTGAAGTATGGGTTCAGACTTTAGCTAAATTATTGAATACCGGCAGTACAGAAATTAAATCTCAGGTATTGGGATTAATCGAATCCAGAAGAATTAAAGTTTTAAATGATCAACTTGGTCAAATAGTTCAGAACTCAAACACGTCTCCAGACTTTAGATTGAAAGCACTAAGCTCAAAATTGCTATCAGTGCCGGCACTGACAGAAAACGAATTCAACATGGTTTATGTTTATCTGGGTAATAAAAATGAATCACCCGTCAGACAAATGGCAGCTCGCTTATTGTCGAATGCCAAACTAAGCGATGTCCAACTTATTAAACTGGCAAAGGAACAGGTTGCGCAGACAGATGTTTTCCTTTTGCCAAATCTTGTAAGTGCATTTAAAGGCAATAAGAACGAAGAAATAGGTGAGGCATTGGTTGCGGCTTTAGGGGCTGGTCCGGATCGATTGGATAATCTTTCAGAAGAAGATCTGAAGGGACTGCTTAGTGCATATCCTCAAAAAATTAGAACTGCTGCAGAACCCTTGCTGGCTAAGCTGACTGAGCGGAATGCAGGAAGACTTGCAGAATTGACTAAAGTTGAAGCCCGTTTAACCAGGGGTGATGTGGCTCAGGGAGCAAAAACTTTCTTCGGAAAAGGGGTATGTTCTTCCTGCCATGCTGTTGCGGGTAAGGGAGCCAATTTCGGTCCTGACCTAACCAATATTGGACAGATCCGCTCCGGCCATGATATTCTGGAAGCTATTTTATATCCGGGAGCCAGCTTTGCCCGTGAATATGAAACCAGCAGGGTGACCACAAAAGCCGCTACATATACCGGTGTTCTTAAAGAGCAATTGCCTGAGGCTGTAATCATTTCAACAGGTCCGGGATTACAGGTGCGTATTCCCCGGTCTGAAATTACCGGAATTGAACCACTCAGTATTTCAATGATGCCGCCGGGTTTGGATAAACAGCTTAGTCCTGAAGAATTATCAGACCTGATGGCCTACCTGAATACCCTTCCGGATGGTTTAGGGAATTTGGTAAAAAGAAAATAATCAAATTAAAATTATCGATCCTTAGCATGAAAAAAGTATTTCTATTCTCTCTTGCCTTTATTGCATTATTGTTTGTCATTGAAGGATGCAGTACCACTAAATCAAAACAAAGCACTACAACAGGCAGCAATGCAAAATCTGTTGATCTTTTCAATGGTAAGAATCTTGATGGTTGGTACACTTTTGTTAAAGGCCGCGGACGCGGTATTGATCCGAAAAAAATTTTTACAGTCGAGAATGGCCTGATCCGGGTTTCCGGTGAAGAATATGGCTGTATCACCACAAATGAAGAATACAGTGATTATAAGCTGATTGTCGAATTCAAATGGGGACCTAAGACCTTTGCCCCAAGAGTGGATAAGGCAAGAGACAATGGTATACTTCTGCATTCAACCGGTGAGGATGGAGGCTATTCAGGTACCTGGATGTATTCTATTGAATGTCAGATCATTGAAGGGGGCACAGGCGATTTTCTGGTGGTAGGTGATGGCAGTGATAAGTTCTCTTTAACCAGTACTGTCGCACCTAAAAAACCCGGAGGCGGAAATGTTTATATGCCGGGCGGCGAGCCTTTGACGATCAATAAAGGCCGGATCGACTGGTTTGCCCGTGATCCAAACTGGAAGGATGTTATAGGCTTCCGGGGTGAAAAAGATGTGGAAAAAGCGGTGGGTGAGTGGAATAGAATTGAGTGTATTGCAGATGGAGATAATCTTACAGTTTATCTGAACGGAGTGCTGGTAAATAAGGCGTATCGTGTAAAACCAAGCAGAGGAAAGATTCAGATCCAGTCTGAAGGAGCGGAAATGTTGGTCAGGAAGGTGGAAATCGTACCCTTAGTTTCAAAATAGATCATACTCCGTTGAATATGGGCTAATCAGCTATTGATTGTAAAAAGCAATGTAGATTATTTTATTCAGCCTGATAAATTGACTGAAATAAAGTTTAATTTCAACATTATAAACTAAAAAAATCATTAAAATGAATCTTACCAATAAACTTAGGTCCCTACTTCTTGCTGTAATGATACTTCCGGCCATTCTTTCTTTTAAAGAGGAACCCATTCTGAAGGAAAATAAGGCAGAAATGCTCCAGAGAGATGGCTTTGTACCTCTATTTAACGGGAAGGACCTGAAAGGCTGGAAAGGTTTAGTGGGAGATCCTATTTCCAGGTCAAAAATGGATTCTAAAACTCTGGCAGCTGCACAAATGAAGGCAGATGCAGAAATGCGTGAAAGCTGGAAAATAGAGAATGGTGAACTGCAGTTTACAGGTCATGGAAGTAATATTACTACAATAAAGAAATACGCGGATTTTGAAATGCTGGTAGATTGGAAGATCATCGATGACGGGAAGCAGCAGGGCGATTCAGGTATTTACCTTCGGGGCACTCCTCAGGTACAGATCTGGGATAATGCCCGTGTAAAGTCTGGCGCGCAGGTGGGTTCGGGAGGCTTATATAACAATAAGGTGAATGAAAGTAAACCTTTAAAGGTAGCTGACAAAAAATTAGGTGAATGGAATACCTTTCGTATTATCATGAAAGGTGACCGGGTTACAGTTTACCTGAACGGAGAACTGGTAACTGATAATGTGATCCTTGAAAATTACTGGGATAAGAACCTTCCGATCTTTGCCGAAGAGCAAATCGAATTGCAGGCACATGGATCGCCTGTATCGTACCGGAATATTTATATTAAAGAAATCCCGCGGGTAAAACCATTTAAACTGAGTGCGCAGGAAAAGAAAGAAGGCTTCAAAGTATTATTTGATGGAACCAATATGCATAACTGGACCGGTAATACAGCGGAATACATCATGGAAGATGGAAACATGGTTATTAGTCCGAAACCAAACAAAGGTTCGGGAGGTAATTTGTTCACAAAGGAAGAGTTTGGTGATTTTGTTTTCCGTTTTGAGTTTCAACTGACTCCGGGAGCTAATAATGGTTTGGGTATCAGGTCTCCCATAACGGGTGATGCGGCCTATCAGGGTATGGAACTGCAAATTCTGGACAATGAAGCACCCATTTATAAAGATCTTCATGTCTATCAGTATCATGGTTCTATCTATGGCACAATTCCTGCAAAAAGAGGATTTCTTAAACCTGTTGGAGAGTGGAATTATCAGGAAGTGATTGTAAATGGCCCTAAAATTAAAGTGATCTTAAATGGTACAGTAATTCTTGATGCAGACATTACTGATGCCAGAAAGAATGGCGCTGCTGATGGTAAAAACCATCCTGGATTATTACGCGAAAGTGGTCACATCGGCTTTCTGGGTCATGGCTCCCAGGTAAAATTCAGGAAGATAAGGATCAAAGATCTGAGCTAGGGAATTAGCAGATGCTTTTTCTTTTACAGATATTACTGGAAAATTTTCATTGACCCGGTGTAAATTAAACCCCCCCCACCTATGATGCAAACACAAATAAAAATCAAGCTAGCGATCTTCATGTTCCTCCAATATTTAATCTGGGGGTCATGGTATGTGAGTATGGGAACATACCTGAATAAAGTACTGCTGTTTGACGGTGAACAAATCGGACTTGCATATGGCGCATTTGCAATCGGTGCAATGATCTCGCCATTTTTTGTTGGGTTGATCGCAGACCGGTATTTCGCATCAGAAAAGCTGCTGGCATTCCTGGGTATTCTGGGAGGTTTACTTTTATTTATACTTCCGGGAATGACAGCGTTTAGCTCCTTTTATCCGATGCTCATTGTTTATTGCGCCACTTTCGTTCCTACACTTGCACTTGGCAATTCCATCTCTTTACACCATCTTGCCAACCCTAAGCGTGATTTTCCGCTCATCAAAACACTTTCTGCGGTAGGCTGGATTGCAGCAGGTATCCTGCTCAGTTTCGCCTTTGAAGGTGAACAATCAGCAGTTCAATTTTATGTTGCCGGAACGATCTCTATTCTGTTCGGATTATTCTCACTCACTTTGCCGCATACTCCACCTATGAAGACAGGGAAAGATGTTAAACTTGCTGAAATTCTTGGCCTCGATGCCCTGGCACTTTTGAAAAAGCCTTCCTTCGCCATTTTTATTGGCTGTATGTTTCTTATTTGTATCCCGCTCTATTTCTATTTCGTGAACATGAATTTATATGTCACCGAATTAGGCTGGACTTTCTCAGCCGCAAAAATGTCTTTTGCCCAGGTGTCTGATATTTTATTCCTGATCTTACTGCCGCTGATGCTGAGGAACTTTGGTTATAAAAAAACAATATTCATCGGCATTCTCGGCTGGGCTGTCCGCTATTTTCTACTGGCAGAGAGCGTAGACTCCACTTCATTTCAAACAGCCTTCGTCTTTATAGCGATCTTGATTCATGGCGTATGCTATGACTTCCTGTTCATTGCCGGACAACTTTATGTGGATGAAGAAGCCAATGAACGGATACGTGGAGCAGCACAAGGGTTGATTGCCTTCATACTCTGGGGCGTTGGAGCATTTGTTGGCACTCAACTTGCCGGCATTTCACAAGCTTCACATACTCTAACAAATGCCACAGGCAATATGACACATGATTGGCATGGGATCTGGATCTATCCTGCCTGGGGGTCATTGGCGGTATTGGTGATCTTCCTGATCTTCTTCCGCAACCCACAAACAAAGACTATTCCTACTGTTATCAGCGGCCGGAAACAGGAAAATTTAGAAATGCCTTAATCGAAGCATAGCATATTTCTAATAAGAAGAAGAAAATCAAAAAGGGT
>CAYHRC010000038.1:8419-13684 GCA_964358565.1 uncultured Sphingobacterium sp.
GCTACTATTATTTTGATTTATAATACTATTTTTCAGAAAATGAATTTGTGTGGGATATATAGTTTAAATTAGTTATTGATCATTAATTAAAGATTGTATAATGAAGGCTGTAGAATGTCATTTGCCCCAGGAGTTTGATAAATCATTTATTGTATTTAAGGAAAAGGGAAAATTCTTTCCTTGCCCCTGGCATTATCATCCTGAATATGAATTAGTATTAGTTAATAAAAGTACTGGTGTTCGAATGGTTGGAGATCATATTGGCTATTTTAATGAGGGAGATCTTGTATTTATTGGTTCTTCAATGCCGCATTTATGGATTAACGATCCCGAATTTATCAATGGCCAGGTAGGGGCATCCGCAGAGGCAATTGTTATTCACTTTGTTGAGCACTTTCTTGGTGATAGTTTTTTTAACCTTCCTGAAATGAACCCCTTAAAGAATTTTTTAAGATTATCAAGACACGGATTGGTAATTAAGGGAATCACGAGGAATAAAATAGCTTCTTTGATGAATAAAATGCTGAATATGAATGGTATACAGCGACTTTCGGCACTATTTACAATATTCGATATTCTTTGCAGTAGTTCTGAGTATGAACTTTTAGCAAGCCCTGGCTATTTAAAACACGGTCAATTGGACAGTTCGGATAGGTTCAGCAAGGTTAGCGCTTACATCATGAAAAATTTCGATCATGATATAACTCTTAAAGAAGTTGCTTCTGAGGCAAATATGGCAGTCAGTACTTTTTGTAATTTTTTCAAGGAACACTACAGGGTTACATTTGTTGAATATTTAAATATTGTAAGAGTTGGGCATGCCTGTAAGGCACTTAGTGAACTGGATGAAAATGTAGTTGGAATTGCCTATAAATGTGGCTTTAATAACCTGGCGAATTTCAACAGACAATTTAAGAAGATAAAAAAAATGACCCCAAGTGAATATCGCAGGACATCTAATTTTAATGTACCTCAATCGGATGGGCTAAGCCGGTTGGCCTTCGCTTAAATATTACTGGAGAAATTTTTAAAAAATTTCCTTTTTAATTTTACTGCCCGAATACAATGGATTTACCTGTGAGCCATCCGGATAAGGCTGTTCAAAATATGTCAAGGATAAATTGATCAGTTTTCATTTATTTTTTTTTGATGTCGAATGCCTGGCGGCTTTCCACCTTTAATCAGTTTTCCTTTCCTTCCACTGCTTACTGAATGATTTTTCTGCTACTTCAGGAAGTTCGCGATGGGTTCCCCAGCTTTTCTTAAAGAATTGCCTGAGTATTCTGTTCTTCCATTTTCCACCGAACATGTCCATCATTTTGCGTTTCATCATGCCCGTTTTCCAGCCTTTCCAGCCAATTTTCTCTGATCGTGCGGCAAGTCCTTCATTAACTGAATCCCGGCGGTTAAGCAGGAGCATTTTATGGATGTCAATTTTAACCGGACAAACTTCAGTACATTTTCCACAGAGAGTGGAAGCATAGCTCAAATGCTTAAATTCTTTCATCCCGGCCATGTGAGGAGTTATAATTGAGCCAATTGGTCCGCTATAGGTAGTATCATAGATATGGCCGCCGATATTTTTGTAAACAGGGCAGGCGTTTAGGCAAGATCCGCAACGGATACAATACAATGCCTGGCGCTGTTCTTTCTGAGCAAGCAGATTTGTACGGCCGTTATCTAATAAAATAACATACATTTCCTCTGGTCCGTCGCTTTCATCAGCTTGTCTTGGACCTCCCAGAATGGTATTATAAACCGTGAGGTTCTGACCGGTGCCATGTGTGGATAAGAGCGGCCAGAAAAGATCCAGGTCATTTATAGAGGGTACGATCTTTTCAATACCGACTATTGCAATATGGATCTTTGGAAATGTTGTGCTCAGGCGTGCATTACCCTCATTTTCTGTGAGTGCGATGCTTCCGCTATCAGCAATAAGGAAATTGCCCCCTGTAATTCCTACATCGAAAGAAGTGTATTTATCTCTTAAAAGTTCGCGGGCTTTTACTGTTAATTGTTCAGGCGTTGCGTCAAAAGGTGTTCCGAACTTTTCATGAAAAAGCTTAGCTATGTCCTCTTTACTGAGGTGCATAGCCGGTGTAACTATATGATAAGGTTTCTGTCCGAGCAGTTGTACAATATATTCTCCCAGATCACTTTCTAAAGCTTCTATATGATGATGTTCCAAATATTCATTTAACTCAATTTCTTCAGTTACCATGGATTTGGATTTGATAACCGTCTTAGCCCCTGCCTTTTTTATAATATTCAGGATCTCTTTATTGGCCTCCTCTGCATTATTAGCCCAGATAACCTTACCTCCCTTACGCTGGAAATTAGACTCAAACTCCGGCAGAAGTTTATCCAGGTTTTCCATTACTTTCCATTTTACCACATGGGCTTTCCGCTTTGAATTTTCCAGGTTGGCAAATTTCAATAAGCCATGTTCCACCGCAATCTTGTGTTTGCCTATATTATAATTAATTATACGGCGGTGATCTAAATCAAATGCTTTAGTATCAGAGGCAGTAATGAAATCAGAAGCTTTGGTGGTCATCAGGCGAATTTAGGAATTTTGAGGTGAAAGGGTTTGTTAATATGTCAAATTTCTGAATAATCTCTTTTGTAAGCGCCGGATCTGATAATTTAAATAAAGAGAAAAAAAAGAAATGGGCCATTAAATTGATGGATCTGCGGGTAGTAAATGATAAGCTTGCTGAAAAAGGGATCTCATTGCATGAATCATTCAAGCTGCCATCTGATGAACTGGCAAAAATATTGGGTACCGATATGCTTATCCGTGGGCGTGTTCAAAATGTCAGATATATGTCTGAGGCTGCAGCTACAGGAATCAATATAGGTACCTCGATTCTCGAGGGTATATTTAGAAGAGGAGGCACTTCAGTTTATGGTCCCCGTGTACGCTCAGAGGATAGCGACATGGACCTGTCACTGTATCATTCCTCAAGATCTGAAGCGCTTGCACGCATAAATAACCAACATAGGCTTCGAGTAAGAGCCTTGCCTGTTTATGTTAAGAACTAAAAAGCCTCCGGGAGTTCCCTGGAGGCTTTATTTTATCGTGTGGCAGGCATGTCATTGCTGACATC
This sequence comes from uncultured Sphingobacterium sp., assembly GCA_964358565.1. GTDB lineage: Bacteria > Bacteroidota > Bacteroidia > Sphingobacteriales > Sphingobacteriaceae > Daejeonella. The sequence continues at coordinate 11,530 of CAYHRC010000038.1, forward strand.
AATGAGCGGCCGTTTTTCGCGGTTGGCCAGATCCCATCCGGTATAGAATACAAGATGAGCACGTTTGGCGAGAAGATCAAAATTGATCTTGCTAACTTCATCGCCCGGTTTGTGATAATCTTCATGAACCCCGTTAAAATAAAAAATGATAGGCACACCATGCTTGGCAAAATTATAATGATCAGAACGGTAATATATACGTTCAGGATCCTGAGGATCATTGTATTTATAGTCGATGGTTAATTTTGTATAGATTGCGTTGGCATTTTCACTGATCTTGTGAAGATCGGTACTGAGTTTGTCAGAACCTATGAGGTAGCAATAATTAGCAGAGTCTGCTTTGCCTTTATACTCTTCACCCGTTCTGCCAATCATGTCAATATTTAAATCGGTTATGGTATTTGCAAGAGGGAATACCGGATTTTCAGAATACCACTCAGATCCAAGTAATCCTTTCTCTTCTCCTGTTACAAGCAGGAAAAGGATACTCCGGCGCGGACCGTGACCTGCCTTTTTTGCTTTTACATAGGCTCTCGCTATGGATAATACTCCTGTTGTTCCTGAACCATCATCATCAGCGCCGTTGTTGACTTTATCCGGCCCTCCATCAGTAGTTAAGCCGATATGATCATAATGAGCTGAGAAAACAAGGACTTCTTCTTTCAGGTCGCTTCCCTCCAGATATCCCAATACATTCACTGATTTTAAATCCCTTGTTACCTGGCCATAACTTATGGCTATATCAGATTTAAGAACCTCTGTTTTCGGTTGCCCGCTATAATCAATAGCTGCCTTTAAGCCGTCATACGTTCTTCCCGAATTCTTTAAAAAGAGATTCGCTACTTCAGGAGTGATATTAACTACCGCAGTAGCAACCGCAGCATTAATCCCGGGTGCAGCACTTTCTTTTTTAAGGCTTAATCTTCCGGCCCGTGGACGGTATTGCTTTATGGCAGCACTTACGTCAGGGCTTACAGCAAGAATCAAGACTGGATTTTTACTCATTACATATTGCAGGCGTTTGAAGCGGCTGGTAGTCCAGTCGGAAGGACTTTCTGTTTTGGTAATTACGGATAGCCCATTTGAAAAAGGTTCGCCTTTATTTATCAGCATAACTACCTTGCCGGCGATGTCAGTGTTCTTCAAATCATCATAATTATCTGTGCCTATTCCGTATCCTATGAATACAAGGTCTGTAGCATTAATAGATTTATCTGCACCACTGCCACTGAACAGGAAATCTTTTCCAGGGCTGAGCGGCATGTTATTTACCGTAAAGGAACTTACATTAAAGGATGTCTCCACTAAGGGCACTTCCTGGAAATATGAGCCATTCACAGGTGCTTTCAGATGAAGTTTCTTAAATTCTTTAGCGATGTACTTTGCTGCTTTTTCAGCGCCTGCTTTACCGGTTTCCCGTCCTTCAAATTTATCAGAGGCAAGAATGCTTAAATGCTTTTTCGCTTTCTTTGGGCTTATCTGTCCCGCATACTTCAGTGCGATCAGGTCCTGGGCAAATCCTTGTATCGAAATAGCGAAGACAAGAAATATCCATAGAAATTGTTTTTTCAACATATTACAAAAGGTAAGTTAAAATTTTTTAGCAGGAAATTTTATCAACCCTGTTAGCGTGACGGCCACCTTCGAACTCTGACTTAATAAAATTCAGGGTCATCCCTTTTACCTGATCCTCAGAAACGTATCGTGCAGGAATACAGAGTATGTTAGCATTATTATGAGTTCTGGCAAGTACGGCCAACTCCTCATTCCAGCAAATGGCTGCTCTTATTCCCTGGTGTTTATTTGCTGTTATGGCTACTCCGTTTGCACTTCCGCAGATCAATATGCCCAGTGTAAATTCACCACTTTCTACAGCATCAGCTACCGGATGGGCAAAATCGGGATAGTCAACGGAATCACCATTGAATGTGCCGAAATCTTTTATGGCGTAATCTTTAAGGAAATCAATCAGTATGTTCTTGTATTCATAGCCTGCATGATCTGCACCTAATGCTATTTTGATCTGTTTATTCATAAGTTCAAATTTAAGACTAATTACTAAATCGGGGCGTATAATTTTATAGCTATCCTCTTATGTGTTGTAGAATTCAATCTCTGCTTTTTTCTTGCTTCGTTCAACGCGGGCAGATACATA
>CAYHRC010000039.1:0-10271 GCA_964358565.1 uncultured Sphingobacterium sp.
TCAGGAAAAGCATCCAGCTTTGTGGCTGTACATGAACCCTTTCGTAATGAACCCTGGATCGAATCCGTAAAGAATGAGGGAGGCAGCATGGTCGTTCGCTATAAATTAAATGGGGCGGCGGTAGAAGACCATATATCGCTGAATGATGCAGAAATTACCGTGAGTTCCTCTGCGGGATGGAAATATAGCTCGGGAACGGCACATTCAGGAAAAGTTGAAAGGCTTGATACTGCAAATGGAAAGTGGAGGCTGCAGCTGGACAAAGAAGCACCAAAGGTAAACTACGTACGTCTGGACCTGGCTGATGGCGAAACACGTTATTATCCTGTTGCCGCGGTTGATGGAAAATGGCTGCAGCTGGTGGATGATCCCGGATTTACGATTGGAGCTGATGGCAAGGTGGTGTTCCATACATTTCCAAAAGATCATTATGCAGGCCCTTTGCACTACACTTTATTTGTCCGATAGAAACTATTCAAATCGCATCGGAATTGCTAAATTAAAAAAACTTACTTAGCGTCTAAAAGGTACTCAATTGCAAGGATATTAAAACAAAAAGTAAATATTTATCTTAAAAAGAAAGATAGCTATTATAAAAGAAAAATACTACCGTAAAACAATACAAACAAAAATGAAAAAATTGATTTCACTTCTATTTGCTTTTTCTTATTTATTTCTGCTTTGTCATGACGCATCTGCAACATTGGAGCAAAGAGACACGGCATGGAAAGCAGGAGTCGCCCGGATAAACATCACGCCTGACGAATCAATGTGGATGGCTGGTTATGCTTTTCGTGACCATGCTTCAGAAGGTAAGTTAACTGACTTATGGGCAAAAGCTTTAGTATTAGAAGATGCAAGCGGAAAACGTGCAGTACTCGTTTCCACTGACTTAGTTGGAATACGCAAAGCTCTTTCTGAACGTATACGGGATCGGCTGCAAAAACAGTTCGGCTTAACAAAAGCACAAATCATATTAAACAGTTCACATACACATACCGGTCCTGAAACCCAATCCGGCCCGCATATATTTAGCCTGGAACAAAAGGAATTACAGAAGATTGACAGGTATGCAAAAAAACTTGAGGATCTGCTTGTAAATCTGGTGGGTGAAGCATTAAAATCTTTACAACCTGTTAAACTTTACTCAGAAAATGGGGTTAGTCGCTTTCAGGTGAACAGACGAAATAACAATGAGAAGACCTTAGCCTCTCAAACTGAATTAAAGGGACCTAACGATTATGCAGTTCCCGTAATAAAAGTTACAGATCCGCAAGGTAAGATCATTGCTGTGGCTTTTGGGTATGCATGCCATAATACCGTGTTAGATGGATACGACTGGTCTGGCGACTATGCTGGTTATGCTCAAATGGAGCTTGAAAAGCAATATCCGGGAGCAACGGCATTATTTTTCCAGGGAGCTGGTGCAGACCAAAACCCTTTACCACGAAGGTCTGTAGCATTGGCGGAGCAATATGGAAAAACACTTGCATTTGCTGTCGACAGGGTTTTAAATGAAAAAATGCGACCACTATCTTCCAAACTGAATGTAGCATATTCGGAAATAGATCTGAAATTTCAAAAGCCCTCCCCTACAGCTGCTGAGTTAAAGACGATAATGGGAGACTCTTCAGACTATCCTGCTTATTTGAAGCAAAATGCAAAAGTATTACTTAGTAAGCTTGAGAAGGGAGAAACGCTGATGACTTCTTATCCTTACCCCGTCCAGGTTTGGAAACTGGGAGATCAGCCTCTTATTGCTTTGGGTGGTGAGGTGGTGGTAGGTTATACTAATGAGCTTAAGCGAATCTTTGGACAGAACATATTTGTATTTGGCTATAGTAACGATGTAATGGCTTATATTCCTACTGCTTTAATACTCAAAGAAGGAGGCTATGAAGGAACCCGGTCGCCTATTTTTACCACACCCTGGGCATCTGAAACTGAAAAAATGATTATTCAGGAAGTCGGCAAAATGGCAGAGCAAGCCGGAGTCCCATTAAATGTGAAATGAGACAATGATCTTTACTTAAAAAGTATCAGGCAATCACACCCGTTTTTTCAGCTTTGGCCTTGATTTCCTGCATGTAAATAAAAGTTGTCAGCTCCCTTGTAAATTTATCAAGGCATTCTGCAGATTGTTTGATCAATCTCTTTATTTCAACCAATTCTTCAGGAGTATTATTGTTTGCATCAAGTAGTTCAGAAAGTCCAAGGATGTGCGCAATCGGTTGTCGTAATTGATGAGAAGTCATGTACATGATTTCTTCTAAGCTTTGTATATATTCCTTGTGTGAGTTTTCAGCTTTTTCAAGCTGCTCATTCGCAAAAGTTAATTCGGCAGCCCGCTTTTCCTTTTCATTGTTTTGAAAAATAAGTTCCCTATTGGCAGTCTTCAATTCTACAGAACGTTTTTCTTTTTCTGAATTTTGAAAAAGAAGTTCTTTATTGGCTATGATAAACTCAGCTGCCAGCTTTTCTTTTTCCTTATACTGAAAGACAAGTTCCCTGTTTAAAATGTTCAATTCATCGAGACATCTTTCATTTTCCTTATTTTGAAAGAATAGTTCTTTTCTGGTATTAATCAATTTACGGGCTGTTCGACTATTACTCATAATCTGAGCTTTTAGATTAATTTAATTATATAATAAGCTAATTTACAATACTATACAATTTCCATACCACGAAAATTCGGGATCCTGCTTTGTTTGTTCAGAGCTGCCCCAAGGCAGATAATAAAGATTTTAGGGCAAAAAAAAAATCTTCGTACCGATTTTATTGAAAATTTATCAGGTCATAGCAGGATGGCGTCTGAACACTCTGGAATTACCAGTTGTTTCACCTTCGGCATGCGGAAGACTCTTCATATTTAAACTTCCATGCTGATCTAGAATATTAGCCGCCTCTTCTGCCTGGTGAACAGACGAAGTATCTACACTAATTACATAATTATGATCTGTTGCATCAGAATACCTCTTCACATCAGCATCATTATTAAACACTGATTTAAAAAAACGGCTAATACCACTTATATCAGCATTGCTTCCCTCCTGACCGGGCTGACGGGTAGTAATCCTAATATCATTTTTATTATATCCGTGTTCAAGCAAATATTCCATAACAGCCTGAGTTTGATGGGCGTGTTCGAATACTCCAATTATTGTATATGAGTTTGAATTGTCTGTAGTATGATTTCCTTCATGATGAAGATCATGATCTCTTTTTAAGAGATTATCCCCTGATCTTTGATGCTCAGAATAGGACTGCTCAGCAGCAGTATATTTATCCTGGTTTCTGCCCCCGCTCTCATTAGAGGTTTGATGGGAATCGGGTTGAACCTGCCTGGAACTTTCATTGCTCATTACAGATAAAAAGGTAGTCCTGGTTAGATCAATTGAATTTCTTGTAAATTTCCCCTTTTCATAGTTTGGCAATAAAGCTATCACATTGGGCATCAATCTTTTATAAATCACATTTTTATAAGCCTCATGGATCTCTGCATATTCCACAGGTAACAGAACCTTTCTTTCTTTAAGATTGAGCTCATTTTTATCAAGATTAAGAATGATAAAAACGACCTTACGGGCTGTGGAATCAAAAACCAGGTCGTCAACTTCACCCAGGATATTTCCTGCTTCATTTTTAACCACCCAATTCCGGATATCTGATTCGCCATCGGCAACCTCATAATTGCTTTTACCAAGTTCCTTTAAATGACTATAATCATTGTTGTTTGAAGACATAAGAATGTTTGTTAAAGAGTTTAAGATAATTGCGGGATTTGCTCAAAAGCAAAACCGCTTAAGGGCAGGCGCAGCATTACACTTAAATTGCCCTTATCGAAATAGTTATTAATGTAGAGGTAATAAACTACTGCTAAAACAATCAAAATTATTAAAAGCCATAACCACCAAAGGTTGTTACGCTTACGTTGTATATGAATTTCGGCCATTTTTTGTTTGTTTATTATTCTGAAACAAAAATTTCCCTTTTAAGTTTTCGAATGTTTTTAAGATGGTAATTCGCCCCGGCTGATTATTGTAAGGAATGCAACTGATGAATATCATTTGAAGAGACATCTATTTGCCCTTCCTTTGTACATACTGATATCTAAATTTAAAATATTATGAAAACTGATATTCAAATACAAAACGACGTGATGGACGAACTTAAATGGGAGCCCTACGTAAATTCCTCAGAAATTGGGGTGGCTGTTAAAAACGGAGTGGTAACACTTTCGGGAATAGTTGACAGTTTTTCAAAAAAAATAGCCATTGAAAAAGCTGCAAAAAGTGTGTCAGGTGTTAAAGCTGTAGCAGAAGACATCCAGGTAGGTGTTTCTTCAAGCTATGAAAAAACCGACCCTGAAATTGCAGAAGCAGTACTGAATGCTCTAAAATGGAATGCGGCTGTTCAGGAAGAAAAAATAAAAATAAAAGTTGAAGATGGTATTGTGAAACTTGAAGGCGAGGTCGACTGGGATTACCAGCGCAGTGCAGCCCGGACAGCTATTGAACATTTAGCAGGGGTGCGTTCTGTAATTAATTTAATCAAAATTAAGTCACAGGCAATTCCTTCTGACATCCGGCAAAAGATCACTTCTGCTTTTCTTCGCCATGCCAGTATTGATTCAGGAAAAATTAATGTTGAGGTTGATGGAAGCAAGGTTACCCTTCGCGGAAAGGTCCGTTCCTGGGCAGAAAAAGAAGATGCAGAGAGCGCTGCATGGTCAGCACAGGGCGTTGTAGTTGTTGAAAATAAGCTGGAAGTAGAAGTTCCTGAATTTGCAATGGACTTTTAACCATCTTTTGTTTCAAGAAAGAACACAGGATCGGAAATAGCTTTCCTCATCCCTGTAATAAAAGCGGTTTCGGCCGCTTTTTATTTAAGGCCGGTTAAAGGACTGTATCTTTAATCTATTTGATTAAGAATATTCAAAAGTTCAATTGTGTTGAGTACCTGGCTCATCCTCAGCTGGCCGGTTAAGGAGATGCTGCAGCTTTTCATCATTAAGAAGGTGCTCAGTTATAGCAAAAAGATCCTTTTTAAATGCACGGAGCGTTTTGCTCAGTTCAGTAGTTTTTAGTTGCAGCGCATTGCATGTTTCCACAATTCCCTCTTCATCACCTGCTGCCGGACTTTTCAATTCGTGCTCTAAGAGGCTCATAAATTCCAGTGTTACTGCTTTTAAATCGTCTTTCTGTTTTTCAATCTTAAGCAGCTGCCGACCAATTTCCTGAACCTTCGAAAAGTTATCCTGATCTACCATCAGCAGAATGTACTTATCGATCAAATTCCTGAAAAACTGGATCTCATCATTATAAAATTCAATGTCTGACAGCCCTTGTTTTACTAAAAAGTATGATGCTGCGACTGTGTGCATATCTTTTTCTTTTGGTTCCATGGCAGATGATTTTATAATTATTGATCATTAAAATTGCACTCTTTGGAGTTATTTGCGGATGATTAAAATCAGATAAATAGCTGATACTCATCATTGAATTGCGGGTATTGAAAGTAGAAATTTGTTTAAAGTATTTAACTGTTTGTTTAAAAACGGAAAAAGAATTATAAAAAAACGCTGCCTTTCATGGCTTTCATTTCTCTATCCCCGGTTTATATACCGGATGCTGCAAACAAAAAAGAGAAAACGCTTTTGTTCATTGCTTATAACAATTCAAGCAGCTGATTTGCTTTCATTATTGCTTTTTTAATTTGACCCGGCAAGCCAAAGTAATATTATTTAAATACAATTAAACAACAATGGGATGCTAAAGCGCGTGCTGGTAGTAGACGATGACGACGAACTCCGGGAAACATTATGGGAAGCTTTGTCTTACTGTAACTTCCAGGTTAAACTTATGGTTGATGGCAGCAGGCTGGCTGAGGCTATAAATATATTTAAACCTGATCTCATCTTGCTTGATTATATGCTTCCGGGCATCAATGGCGGAGAACTATGCGAAAAGATAAAAAACGATCCCGCCACATCAGACTTACCTGTTATTCTTATGTCTGCCTACCAGGATGTTTTTGAACATTTTCAATGCTGCAGCAAAATTCTTTACAAGCCTTTTGACCTTGATAAACTGCTTGAAATGATTAATGATCGTCTTGTCGATGACTCAATACCAGATAATCCATGAATAGCTGATTACATGAATAAAGCTGATGAATGAGCCGATTTAATTCGGTTATTATCCGTTCAAAGCAGCATAATTGCGATTGATCTATCCCGCTTACAAAAAAAGCAGCATTTGATTGATGCGGAATGCAGAGGGGCTTTCTGGGTTTTCAGATCTGTATGTCTTCTTCATGACAATAATCCCTTCCCTCATATTGCCATTCGAAAGTGACCCTCCATTTGCCTTTATGAAATCCTTTAAGTGGAACTTCCAGTATATTATTCTCATTACTGTCAACCATAAATATATGCTTATCTTTCTCCTCACTCCCGATAATGTATATTTTCCCTCTTACAGGATGAGAAAAATGCATTTTGAAGTTCTTCATGATTGCCCTTCTTAGATAAAGCTAAGATAAGTATTATTGGTTTTTTTATTTTTGACGAGCATCAATGCTTAATATGATCTTAATCAATAACATTTTCTGGAAGCTGATCAAAATCAATTCTTTTTCATCAATCCTTTTAATAATTATAAGGTAGCTACCCTGACTTTGAGCACTGAAAAAACCGATACTTTGCTTTTCCTTCCGTATTGCTGATCACATTCGGGTTTCCAGAAAATTGTGGCCCTGAGATACCTGAACGATGAACTATTTTGGAGATCATCATAACCTGGAGAATAAAACCGGCGTTCCGGAGCATAGCCTTTCGCTTCTTGATGATTAATCATATATAAACTATATTTACAATGGAAGTTGCAGATCAATCCCGCACATGCGGGACTTTAAAAAACAAATTAATCAGAAAAGGTGGTTGTCCACCTTAACAAAAAGTAAATAAATAAGTTATCTAGAATTCTCTAATGAAACCTGCATGAGCTTGCCGCTCTCAAACTGAAATGAGAAAAGCTCATGCAAGCTTCATGGCCGATAAAAAACAAATTATTCTCAGATGAAAAAAATAAAACCTGAAAAATTAATTTCTATCTCCCTTATTTCTTTCTTTCTGATGCTTATTTTCATTAATGCCGGTCTACCTGAACGGCCAGTGCGGGATAATGGAGGCTGGAAGGCAGGAGTTGCCAGGGTAGTGATCACTCCGGAAGAATCCATGTGGATGGCAGGGTATGCAAACCGGGATCATCCCTCTGAGGGCACCCTGAACGATCTATGGGCGAAGGCATTGGCATTCGAGGATGCCAGGGGCAATCGATCTGTACTCGTCACCATGGAACTACGGGGTATCCCAAAAACATTTTCCGACAATATCAGGGACCGTCTCAAAACGAAATTGGGATTATCGAGGGCACAGATCATATTAAATGTTTCCCATACTCATAGCGGTCCGGTGCTCGACGGTGTGCTGGTCGAAATTTACCCGATTGATTCTATTCAAAGGACAAAGATTAAAAAATACACAGATCAATTAGAGGATAAGATCGTCACATTAGTAGCTAAGGCTTTGAACTCACTGGAACCGGTACAGCTCTATTCAGGAAATGGACAAACCCGGTTTCAGGTGAACAGGCGGAATAATGACGAATCTACATTAAAGCCGCAAACAGAATTAAAAGGCCCAAACGACTATGCTGTCCCGGTAATTAAAGTGGTAAATAAATCTGGTAAACTAATGGCTATAGCCTTTGGATATGCCTGTCACAATACCGTATTAAGTGGATATAAATGGTCCGGAGATTATTCCGGTTTCGCACAGCTGGAGTTAGAAAAGATGTATCCCGGTGCAACCGCATTATTTTTTCAGGGCTGCGGAGCTGATCAGAATCCCCTGCCCCGCAGGACAGTAAGTCTGGCACAGCAATACGGACAAACATTAGCCGCCGCTGTAGAAAGGGTATTAAATGAGGATATGAAAGCCCTAAGTCCCCAGCTTTCGACCTCATATAAAGAAATTCAATTAGCATTAGCCACTCCCCCGACAAAAGCAGAATTATTGAAGATGGTAAATGAATATTCAGACTATCAAAAGCGGTGGGCTGCGCGTTTGCTGAACAAAGTAGAGCATGGTGAAAAACTAATGACCTCTTATCCTTATCCTATGCAGATCTGGCGGCTTGGAGATCAAACCATCATGACCCTTGGAGGTGAAGTGGTTGTAGAATATGCCATTCAACTCAAACGCATCTTCGGACAGGACATATTTGTACTGGGCTATTCAAATGACAGGATGGGTTATATCCCTTCTGAACTGATATTAAAAGAAGGAGGATATGAAGGTGCAAGTTCAATAATGACCTCAGAACTGCCAAGTCCCTGGGCATCGGATATTGAAACAGTAATCCTTAATCAGATGAAACAATTAGCTGAACAGGCGGGGGTTCCAAAAGCGAAATTAAATGCAGACAAAAACTAAACATCAGACGGATATGAAGAAAATACTACCCTTTATTGTTTTGCTTTTACTTTGTTTTAAGCTGGAGGCATCAGCAGAATTTCAAAGAAACGATACAAGCACAGTATGGAAAGCCGGCGTTTCAAAAGTCATCATCACACCTAAAAAGCCAATGTGGATGGCAGGCTATGCCAGCCGGGTTCATCCATCAGAGGGCACTTTACATGATTTATGGGCCAAGGCTTTAGTGCTTGAAGATGCAAGCGGTAAAAAAGCGGTCCTTATAACTTCTGATTTAGTTGGAATTCCAAAAAGCATCTCAAACAAGATCCGCGATCAATTAGAATCCAGGTTTCATTTATCCAGGTCACAAATAATAATAAATACTTCACACACACATTCGGGACCGGTTTTAGAGAATTCTTTAAGCAGTATTTATCCGCTTGATAAACAGCAAGCTGAACTGGTTACAGAATATTCAAAGAACTTAGTGACACAAGTGGTCGGACTTGTCGGCGATGCACTGAAGGCTATGCAGCCGGTAAGACTTTATTCAGAAAATGGCATTAGCCGCTTTCAGGTGAACAGACGAAATAACAATGAATCGAAATTGCTTGAACAAACCGAACTAAAAGGACCTAACGATTATGCAGTACCGGTTCTAAAGGTTGAGAGTACAAAGGGTAAACTTTTGGCTATTGCCTTTGGCTATGCTTGTCATAATACCGTTTTATCTGGTTATGATTGGTCGGGTGACTATGCCGGATTTGCTCAATTGGAATTAGAAAAAGAATATCCCGGTACAACCGCATTATTTTTCCAGGGTGCCGGTGCAGACCAGAATCCATTGCCGCGAAGAACAGTAGCTTTGGCACAGCAATATGGAAAAACACTTGCATTTGCTGTGAGCAGAGTGCTGAAGGAGGATATGCGAAAATTAGCTCCCCGGCTTTCAACGGCATATTCAGAAATTAAATTACCCCTGGCAAGCCCGCCGGCAGAATCTGAACTGGTAAAAATTGCCGGAGAGTCTAAAACTTATTATATAAAGGCCTGGGCAGAAATGTTATTAAAAAAAATGAGGTCGGGAGAGCCATTAGAGCGGACTTATGATTATCCTTTGCAGGTCTGGACTATTGGTGATCAAACACTTGTGGCAATGGGAGGTGAAGTGGCCATTGAGTATGCAATACAATTAAAGCGGATCTATGGTGACCGGCTTTTCGTCCTGGGCTATTCGAATGATGTAATGGCTTATATCCCATCTTCTACAATTCTGAAAGAAGGTGGCTATGAAGGTGAAACCTCGCAAATGGCCTATGGGCTGCCTGCCAAATGGGGCGATGGTATAGAAAAATTGATCCTGGACGAAGTGATGAGATTAGCGGATCAGCTGGCTGTACCGAAAAATAGCGGTAAATGAAATGGCTTATGCTTTCGGAATTCTTGTCTTGTCCTAAAACCACCCCCTACTCCAGCGGGGGACAGCATGATGCCTAAATACCTCATTTACAAAAATTATCTAAATCATCCTGATATCCCGCCTTCTCTCCCGCCAGGGGCAAAAGCTTAAACCGGTTTGAACCCCGAATTTAGTATTTTCCGATTTGCCCATCCGCCCAGTGTCCCCCGCTCGCGGGGGAATCAAAGGGGGTGGATTCTGTCTTTGTCCTCAAACCACCCCCTACCCCCGCCAGCGGGGGACAGCATGATGCCTAAAATCCTCATTTAACAAAATCTTCTAAATCATCCTGATATCCCGCCTTCTCTCCCGCCAGGGGCAAAAGCTTAAACC
>CAYHRC010000039.1:10371-13548 GCA_964358565.1 uncultured Sphingobacterium sp.
GTATTTTCCGATTTGCCCATCCGCCCAGTGTCCCCCGCTCGCGGGGGAATCAAAGAGGGTGGATTCCTAATTTAAATTTCTCTATATAAGCCCTGATATCGTCTTCTACCGAATCAATATGTTGCAGAACATCATCATCATCAAATCGTAAAATAGTAAAACCTACTCCCTCCAATGCTTGTTCACGTCTCTCATCATTCTCAGCAACTTCCTCCCATTGATGGGTCAATCCGTCTACTTCGATAATCAGCATAAGCTCTTTACACATAAAATCAGCAATGTAATTAAGAACGGGTCGCTGTCTTCTGAATAGGTATCCCGCTATTTGCCGTTTACTCAGTACATACTTCCATAGACAAGCCTCAGCTTTGGTCATTTCTTTTCTGTTTTCATTAGCGAATCTGCGGAGGCGCTTGTTATAATGCCAAAGATTGGTGGAATCAGCATTAATCATGTTTTTTAAATTTTAGGATATTTAAGTTAAACAAAAATTTGAAAAACCACCCCCTACCCCCGCCAGCGGGGGACAGCATGATGCCTAAATACCATTTAACAAAATCTTCTAAATCATCCTGATATCCCGTCTTCTCATGCCAACGGCAAAAGTTTAAACCGGTTTGAATCCCGAATTTTGTATTCTCCGATTTGCCCATCCGCCCAGTGTCCCCCGCTCGCGGGGGAATCAAAGGGGGTGGATTCCAGTGTCTTGTCCTCAAACCACCCTTGCCCCCCAGCGGGAGACAGTATGATGCCTAAATCCTCATTTACAAGAATTTCTAAATCGCCATGATATCCCCCGATGGGAAAATAACCATAACTCACACTTAAAATATTTAACAAATATTTAACAATTATAAATGCGGATAAATGCCTGGCACTGTTTATCTTGCAATATCCTAATTGTTAAATCCAGTCTGAAGATGCGCCTTCAAGATTAAATATTAATTTATATTTAAATTTTTAATCAAAACTGTATGAAGGTATTAACCCTGGCAATCGTCTTCCTTTGCCTTAGCACTATCACCTCATTCGCTCAAAATACTTATTCCGTTAAAGGTACCGTAGTCGACAAGGCTTCCGGAGACCCTATGATCAATACCATCATTACGGTACTGAATTCTAAAGATTCAACCCTGGTGAAATACGGAAGAGCTGCTGCGAACGGGTCCTTTTCTCTGAATAATTTAAGGTCAGGGAAATTAATACTGCTGGTAAGCTATCCCCATTATGCGGATTATGTGGAACATTTCATACTTGATTCAGCGAAAAGACAAAATGATTTCGGACCCATAAAACTGATCCTGAAGGCGAGGCTTCTGGAAGAAGTTATCATAACAGGCAAAGTAGCTGAAATAACCATCAAAGGCGATACCACTGAATTTAATGCTGCGGCATTCAACATAGAAGCCAATTCAAAGGTTGAAGACCTTCTCAAGCAATTACCCGGCATACAGGTAGACAAGGATGGCAAGATCACTGCCCAGGGGCAGGCGGTCAATAAGGTTCTGGTAGACGGCGAAGAGTTTTTTGGGGATGATCCTACCCTTGTGACCAGGAACATTCGCGGCGATATGGTTGATAAAGTACAGCTCTACGATAAGAAAAGTGACCAGGCGACCTTTACAGGAATTGATGATGGCGAAAGAACAAAAACCCTCAATATTAAATTAAAGGATGGCAAAAAACAGGGCTATTTTGGGAAGCTTGATGGGGGTGCTGGCAACAATGATTATTATCAGGGCCAGGGCATGTTCAATGCGTTTAAAGGAAAAAAGAAATTCTCCGCATATGGCACTGTAGCAAACACGGGCAAAACCGGCCTGAACTGGCAGGATAATAGTAAGTACGGAACTTCGAACGTCCAGGTTATGGATGGAGGGATCATGATTTCCGGTGGAGGCGGCGGCGATCTCGACTCATACAATGGAACATTTAACGGAGAAGGCATCCCGCTTACCCGCAGCGGCGGCTTACATTATGATACCAAATGGGAGGATGATAAGTACTCAATGAACATGAACTATAAAGTTGGTTCAATAAATATTACAGGCACAAATAGTTCATTAAATCAGAATAATTTACCTGCAGGGATCATCAACAGCAATTCCGGACAAGCCTTTGATAAATATATGTTCAGGCAAAAATTAGATGGAACCTTCCTGATGAAGCTGGATACAACATCAGACCTGAAAATATCTGTTGACGGAACATTGAAAAACAGCCGTAACGATACCAGGTATCTGGCTTCCAGTATGCGCGGGAATGGTGTTGCACTTAACGCGGGTACACGGTCGCTCACAAATGATGCAGATGAAAGATTATTTAATACCACTGCTCTATGGACCAAGAAATTAAAGAAAAAGGGCAGGACAATATCCCTGTCCCTTGGACAGCAGTTCAATGAAGAGGATGCATCCGGTTATTTAAACGCTGAAAACAGCTATTTCAACACACAGGGAATGTTAGACAGCATACAACTGATTGATCAGTACAAAACAAATCTGACAAGGAGCTCCGGCTTAAATTCGAACTTAGCGTATACTGAACCTTTATCAAAAACTTTTTCAGTTATCCTGAATTACGGATTGAATCTGAATAAGAGCACTGCCGAAAGACAGTCATTCAATCAATCGATTCCAGGAAAGTATGATGTAATTGACAAGCAATACAGCAATGATTTTGAACTTGAGCAGACCTCAAACCAGGTTGGAGCAATTTTCAATTACAGAAAAAATAAAAATGTCATTAATTTCGGAACCCGCGTAAGTGCAGTAGATTTTAAACAGACCGACCTGAATACCAGTAAGGAATATAACAGGAACTTTATGAACTGGCTTCCGCAGGCATCATATCAGTATAATTTTTCAAAGCAAAAGACTTTCAGTTTTAGATATAACGGCAATTCTACCCAGCCAAATCTGAATCAGATCCAGCCTATCCGCATTAATACAGACCCCTTGAATATCAGCCTTGGCAATCCCGGTTTGAGGCCCTCATTCACAAGTAATCTTAGTTTAAGCTATAACTCATATAAAGTATTGAGTGACAAATCACTATACTTTTATGGAACTTATGGATTTACATCCAATGCGATAGTCAATAATACGGTTACAGATCCGTCATCAGGTAAAAGCACTTATCAATCAGTCAACCTGAAGGATCAGAGTCCTGCTAACT
>CAYHRC010000040.1:0-12872 GCA_964358565.1 uncultured Sphingobacterium sp.
TGCTTTTGATGCTACAAAAATCGCTGCTCTAATTCCATATTTACATGCTTTTGAGATCATCTATCTTATTGATTAGAATACAGGTCTGGAGTTATTCTGTTTATTGTCATTCAATTTATGCATGAACATGGTTGCCATTATAATCGCTCTTTTTTTCGCATCTTCAGCCACCGGCCCTTCGAAATGTGTGTCTATGGTTTCATTGAACATATTTAACCAGCGATCAAAATGCTCGCTTTCTAACTCCATAGTAACATGTTTCATGAAAGGATTACCATTATAACCCTTTACTCCAAATAAGGCTGCATTCCAAAATGTATACATTTTTTCAAGATGCGGTCCCCAATGAGTAGACAGGCGGAAATCAAAAATCGGCGCAAGCAGATCATCTTCTTTCACTTTATTGTAAAAGTCATCAACCAGAATTTTGATATCTTCAATTCCGGTTATATCCGGTTTATTATTAGTCATAGGTTATTGTAAACTACAAAATTACGAAAATTCTATAAAAGATAAAAGTATCTTATTATGGAATTATTTACCTTTGGGCAGATACGATAATTAAATTAAATCAGTCGGCCAGGTCCTTTCGAATGTTGCTCCCTACAAATAAAATAGAACTGACAATCGTTTACTCAGGCATTGAGTATAGGCTGCAAACCTTTTATGGTGAATACCGGGATCTTAAAAGTTTGATCCTAGACCGTCTGTTTCCTGAAGATTTCGGGCAATGCGGTGGCATGGGCAGATGCGCTACTTGTATGGTGGAAGTAAATGGATTAGTGGGTGATGCAGCTCTGCTAAAAAGAAATGAAGAAACTACTCTGGAAAGAATGGGCTCCTGTGGCCAGAATATACGTCTATCATGTCAGTTAGCAATTGATGACAGTCTGGCCAATGCGGTGATTCGGGTGCTTGATGTGATGTAGACAATTATTAAGGCCCTCAGTCTGTCCTGCGGTGATGCTGTTTTACCAGGTCAAGGAGATCTTCAATTAGAAAAGGTTTTGCAATATAATTATCGGCATTACATCTCCGCGCAATTTCTGGAAGATCATTAACAGCCGAAATGAGAATTACAGGCAGATGTGAGGTGCTGGCGTTTGCCTTTATTTTAAGGCAGAGCTTATGGCCTTTCTCAGCTCCAAGATTTTCATCCAAAAGAATTAAATGCGGATTGATCTCTTCAAGATTTTTGATTGGTTCTGAATTGACTGATGCAAGCACCTCGTAATCTTCATTTTCAAGAATAAAACCTAAAAGTTCAAGAATATCATCATTGTCTTCTATTACAACAATTTTCTTTTTCATGGATTTCTGTAATTATGCAAATATACAGCTAGTTTTAAGCTAAAAACGGGTAGCGGTAAAAAAGTAACTAATAAAAAACAGGCTGTAGCTATTGGTCTTTCAGAAGCCCGTGAAAAGGGTGCAAAAGTCCCCAAGAAAAAATAAAGCCCCATCCTTACATAACGAATACAATGAATGCTTATTTTAAGGTCAGGCTGCTTGCGGACTTTGTACAGGCATTAAATATACCTAAAGCGCCATTATCGAAATTAGATACCGGGTTTGAGGGGGCAACCGGAGGTCCGCCGTTGCCGCTGATCTGACTTATAGCAAAATAGTATTTGAAGACATTTCTGTCAATAGTCTGCGTTTCTAGATCTACCCTGTCGCCATGTTCTATACCATCACCCTCATATAGTATGAGATCCGAAACAGAATTGCCATTGTTAAACCGGTCTTCAGTGACTATATCAGCTGTGAATTTATGATTGACATACAAGACATAACGGTACTGATTTTGCACCAGGGGTGGATCTTTATAATAAACAGCCGGATAAACGTTAGATTTTCCCAGAAAAGTAAGCCTTTTAAAAGAGATCGAATCCGGCTTAACAGGTAGGGGCATAGTAGAGCTTGCTTTATAGGTAGTACCCTCTGCAATAACCTCCAGGTTATAGGTTGTTCCCGGTACCCCCCTGAAGCGAGGACTCCTGTATACCCCATCAGTTACCTCAGCGAAAATTATTGGTGTTTTGTTAACAGCGGATAAGGTTACTTTTGCACCTTTGACCCCATTGAATGTATTATCCTGATCAAATGGGATAGTTTTTGAGATTTTTACAAGGTGATTTTCAAGCTGATCATTGATACTCCCGTCAATAACCAATGCTGGTTCTGCAATTTTGAGATCCGGATCGATAACTTTTTCGCAGGAAGAAGCAAGAAGCATCAGAATAGAAAATACCGACAGTAAGGAGAATTTATAAGCCGTTTGTAAAATCCGCCTAAGCGGGTCATGAATAAGGAGTGAATTATAATAAGTCATAAATTAAAACTTAAAGTTCCAGGTGACTGAGGGAATGATCCCAAATAAAGTTGTTCTCACAGCCTGTGTCTTTAATACATTATCAGGGTCTTCTCTGAAATCGATTGCATATGCGTTTTTCCGGTTATATACATTATATATACCAAAAGACCAGCTTGACTGAAGTTTTTTCCCGGGCTTTGCTTCCAGTGTTGCAGAAAGGTCCAGACGGTGATAATCAGGCATCCGGTCGGCATTTCTTTCCGGATAATAAAAAAGGGTCATATTATTTACCTGGTATTTGCCCGCGGGAAAAGTGACAGCATTTCCGGTATTATAAACAAAAGTGGATGACACAGTCCATTTCGGACCCACTCTAAGAATTCCTGCCAGAGAAAGATCATGCGTTCTATCCTGTTTTGCAAGAAACCAGCCGCCCCTATTGATATCATCGAATTTCCGTTCCGTTTTTGAGAGAGTATACCCAATCCACCCATTGAATTTTCCGAATCTTTTTTTCATGAAGAGCTCCAGGCCATAGGCTCTTCCTTGTCCGTAAAGAAGTTCAGATTCGACTTTCGTGTTACCACGCAAGTCCGTTCCGCTCCTGTATTCTACCTGGTGCTGCATCTGTTTGAAATAAAGCTCTGCAGAAAATTCATATTTATCTTCGCTGAAATTTTTGAAATATCCCATTGAAAGCTGGTCAGCAATTTCCGGTTTTACATTATTGCTGCTCATAATATAAAGATCCGTCGGGGAAGTGGTGGTAGAGTTGGACATTAAGTGCAGGTTTTGAGTATTCCTGGTATAAGATCCTTTTAAAGAAGACCGATCATTTAGTTGATAGCTGGCTGAAAAGCGTGGTTCAAGGTTAAAATAACTTTTAACAATATCCCCCGAACCGTACTTTTTACTGTTCACCGTGTTCCCTTCCTGATCAATTTTAGCAAAGTTGCCGGGGCCCAGCAAGACAAAAGAGCTGCCCCGGATCCCATAAACAATATTTAATCTTTCATTTAGTTCCCATTCATCAGAAAGATAGACCGCCAGTTCAGATCCATTTCTTTTTTCAACCTTTATTTGATTGACGCTGGAACTTTCGCTGGAAGTTATATTTCCTGGTGATATGGAATGGTGGATCATATCAAGGCCAAAACGGACATTATGGCTATTATTTAAGGAGAGCTGGAAATCCTGTTTGAGATTAAGATCCCTGATGGATGAATTAACTTTGAAGTTATTCTCTTCCAGGAAATTCTCTATCACATAATTATAATTACTGTAAATAAGCGAAGAGTTGGAGAATAAACGCTTGCTGTAAAAATGGTTCCATCTCAGGCTTGCTGTTGCATTTCCCCAATCGAAACCAAAGGCCTGGTTTAATCCGAGTTCATCACGGCCAAAATATCCGGAAAGATAAATGGTATTTTTTTCGTCAAGCTGGTAATTCGCTTTAGCATTAAGATCATAAAAATAGATTGTGTTTTTGCGGATCGAGCTATCCTTTGCGAATGCTAAAAATGCATCGGCATAGGTTCTTCTACCGCTTATCATAAATGAACTTTTATCCTTCGCCAAAGGCGCTTCAAGTTTAAGCCGCGATGAGATCAGGCCGATTCCGCCTTCTGCAGTAAATTCCTTTTTGTTCCCATCATTCATCCGTATATCCAGTACTGAAGATAATCTTCCTCCATATTGTGCAGGCATTCCCCCTTTAAAAACATTTACATCCTTGATGGCATCTGAATTAAAAGTTGAAAAAAAGCCCAGCAGGTGGGAGGCATTGTATACCGGAGCCTCATCTAAAAGAATAAGATTTTGATCCTGTGATCCGCCCCTTACATAAATGCCGCTATTGCCTTCGCCGGCGGAGGATATTCCCGGTAATAATTGAAGGGTTTTCAGGACATCTTGCTCGCCAAATAAAACGGGTACATTCCTGATTTCATTTAAGTTCAATTTGGCAACGCCCATTTGTGCATTAACTATATTATCATTTCTGTTTTCCGAAAGAACCACTACCTCCTCGAGCGTATTATCGGGAACCATAAGAAGGTTGATGCGGGTGTCTGAATTGATGCTTATGGTTCTGCTTAAAGTCCGGTAACCAATATAACTCAGACTGAGTTGATATTCTCCTTTGCTGAGTTTATAGGAATAAAAACCATAAGCATTTGTACTGGTTCCGCTTTGTGTTTTTCCGGTAAATCTGATAGTTACCCCAATCAAAGTCTCCCCTGATAGTGAATCTTTCACCAGCCCATTCACGATATAACGTTCCTGAGCTTTCGTGAATTCAGCATAAGCCAGGATCATAAAGACAAAAAGAAATATTTTCTTAAAACCAGGCATCAGAAGATTTAACGGTTAATCAGATCAATACAGCTCCTGTAACATCCGCATAGATGCATACGGTTATTAGACCTCAGGATTTCAGGATGATCAATTTGTTTTTTGACGCGAGTAATATAAGATAATTGAAACGGAAGAATGCACATCCTGATTAATTCAGCTAATCCTGTCAAATTCGTATTTCCCCTTAATTATCAGGTTCAGATACCGCTGATCATAAACAGTTCGCTGACAGGAAATTATTATTTTATCTATATTTATCCATCCCAAAAAGACCTGCATTATGAACATTAAATTAAAGGGAATTTTAATCTTAGGATTAACTGTTGCTGTAGGCTTATCATCCTGTTCAAATAATACTAATGCTGTAAAAGGCAGTGAAGGCAGCGACAGTCTGCAGGCTTATGTAGCAGAAAGGCTCCCAATCTATGCAAAGGTAAAACTCAGTACAGATGTGCAAAAGCTCAGTGAAAATGAACGAAAGGTTTTGCCACTGCTAATTCGTGCTGCACAGGTGATGGATGAACTGTTCTGGAAGCAGACTTACCCTCAGCGCGATAGTTTGCTTGCAACTATACAAGACGAGAAGACTAAGGAGTTTTTCAATATAAATTATGGTCCATGGGATCGTCTGAATGATAATAAGCCCTTCGTTGCCGGAATCGGTACAAAGCCTGAAGGTTCTGGTTTTTACCCTTCGGATATGACCAAGGAAGAACTTGAAGCATCAAATGTGCTTGATAAAAAGGGTTTATATTCCGTGATTCGGAGAGATACCTCCCGAAAGCTTATTTCCATCCCTTATAGTGTATATTTTAAAGATGATCTTAAAAAGGCATCAGATCTGTTGAAGCAGGCGGCAGCCATTTCTGATGAACCACAGCTCAAAAAATATTTAAATCTGAGGGCTGATGCTCTTCTAACAGATAAATATACTGAAAGTGATTATGCGTGGATGGATATGACTAACAGTGGCCTTGATATTATTATCGGACCAATTGAAAACTATGAAGATGCGCTTTTTAATGCCCGGGCGGCATTTGAAAGCTATGTGCTTGTAAAAGATAAAGAATGGAGTCAACGGCTTGAAAAATATGTAAGCATGATGCCGGAACTGCAGCGTGGCCTGCCTGTGGATGCGGCTTATAAAAGTGAAAAACCCGGAACCGAATCCCAGCTTGCCGCTTTTGATGTTGTTTATTATGCCGGTGATGGTAATTCTGGTGGTAAAACCATTGCGGTTAATCTGCCTAATGATGAGCAGATACAACAGAAGAAAGGTACCCGCCGCTCACAATTGAAAAATGCGATGCGGGCTAAATTTGAAAAGATCATGGTTCCTATCTCCGAAGAACTGATAGATAAAGACCAGCAGAAACATATCAGTTTTGATGCTTTTTTTGCCAATGTTATGTTTCACGAAGTGGCACACGGCCTGGGTATCAAATCAACTATCAATGGAAAAGGATATGTCAGAAAGGCTTTACAGGAGCAATACTCATGGCTGGAAGAGGCTAAAGCCGATATTCTAGGCTTGTATATGGTGAGCAGCCTCCTGAAAAAGGGTGAACTTGAAGGTGATATTAAGGATTATTATACCACATTTATGGCGGGTATCTTAAGATCTGTGCGTTTTGGTGCAGGTGAGGCTCATGGGAAGGCAAATATGTTATGTTTCAATTTTTTTAACAGCAAAGGTGCCTTTGAAAGAAATTCAAGTGGTACCTATAAAGTGAACTATGAAAAATTTGCCACTGCAATGAATGATCTTAGCAGGGAAATATTGACCCTGCAAGGGAATGGCGATAAGGCAGCAGTAGAAAAAGTGCAAAAGGAGATGGCATTAATTCATCCGGATTTGAAATCTGATCTGGATCGCCTTAGTAAAAAGGGGATACCAGTGGATGTGATCTTCGAGCAGGGGGTAAATGTTCTTGGATTAAAATAAGCTTATATTAAGGCAAAGCCCGAAGGGGATCATCCTGACTACTGCCATTAATTAATGAGATCATCCTGTTAACTGTATCTTTTGATATCGGTTTACTATAAAACTGCCTGATGGATGGATAATTCTCCAGCCTGTTCTTATCATTTTCATTGATCGAGGAGCTGAACAAGAAAATGGCATAATTTGATTTCACCTCTTCAGGAAGCTTTTCGAAGGCTTCAACGAACTGGAAACCATTCATAAGAGGCATTTGTATGTCTAAAACAATGATCGTTATGATTCCTGTCGCAAAAATACTTGAGTTCTTTATAGTTTCATACGCCTCCAATGCATTTGTGAATGTTCTGACACTTGAAAATGCGAGGGTATTTTGGATGATCTTCTCAGCAATGAAACAATCCAACTGACTATCATCAACTATTATAAAATGGGGAAACTGACCTGACATTTACTTATTTTGAATAGTTACTCTAAAACATGTGCCCTTATTAATTTTTGAATTTACGGTAATATTTCCATTAAGCTTCGATACTGCGGCTTTAACATTGTACAATCCGAATCCTGAACCGACTTCATTCGAGTTTGCCCGAAAGAACATATTAAAGATATCTTCCAAATGGTTCTCAGCTATACCCACTCCATTATCGCTCACTTCCATTATCGCTTGCCCGTTATTAACCAGGATGTTCAGGTTTGCAGTCTTATTCTTGTTATCCTTTTTATGGTACTTGAACGCATTTGATAAAAGGTTATTAAGGATGAGCTTGATTGATAGTTCATCCCCCCTAAAAGTTTCATCCTGTTCAATTTTGGTACTGAATTTAACGTCGCCCATCAGGTACGTAAAATTAAATATACCGGTTTGTTCGTCAACGATTTCCTTAAAATTAATTTCTTTAATCTCAAGTTCGCCGCGGTTAAGATTGTAATAACCATGAATACTCTGTATAAAATCATCCAGATTTTGGACGGATTCCTTCATCATATAAAGCATCTTCCTGATTTCACTGATATCTTCCATATGCTGGGCTGCTTCCACAGCCCCCAGAATGCTCAGTAAAGGGCCCCGCATATCATGAGTGACACTATATGAGAATTTGTCAAGTTCATTATACGCTTTTTGCAGTTCTTCATTTTTAACTGCCAGAAGTGAATTGGACAAGTAATAATTGTTGGCTTCAGTTATTGCCCCGAGTATACCAGCATCCTTCCAGGGTTTTTTTACATACCTGAATACATTTCCAAGATTGATCGCATCAATAGCCGTCTCGATATCAGCGTAAGCTGTTAACAAGATCCGTATAGGTTTTGGGTAACGGGTTCTGATCTCCTCAAAAAATTGAACCCCGGTCTTTCCCGGAATTCTTTGATCGCAAAAAATTACCCGGATATCGGGGTGAGAACTCAAATGAAGCATTGCATCAGTGGCGTTAACAGCAATCATGACATTATAATTCATTCTGAACGATGCTTTGAAGCCAGTCAGATTGTTGATCTCATCATCAACGTACAATATTTTTATTTTCTCTGGTTTTTCCAATTATATATCATTTGTAATTTCCAGGATGATCGGTAATTCAAGAATAAATTCTGTACCGACACCCGGAGAGCTGTTAATCTGAATTTCACCCTCATGTCTGCGGATGGTATTGTAAGCAATAGACATTCCTAAACCGGTACCTTCGCCTACATCCTTGGTTGTGAAGAAAGGCTCAAAGATCTTTTTCTTTGTCAGTTCATCCATTCCGATACCATTATCCGCTATTTTTATAAAAACACTTCTTTCATTTCTGGTGGTGGAGATCTTTAATAAGCCGCCTGTAGAATCTCCGAATTTTTTATTAATAGCATAGATTGCATTTGAAATAATATTTAAAAATACCTGATTAAGCTTTCCCGGATAACAGTCAATCAATGGAATATTACTGTATACCTTTTCGAGCTCTATTTTGTTACTTAATAAATTGTTTATAATGATCAGAGTTGAGTCTAATCCATCGTTCATATCTGCTTTTTTCAGGTCATCTTCATCTAAACGTGAGAAAATCCTTAAGCCTTTAACGATCTCCGCAGTGCGGTCAGCGCCTTCGTGGATGCCTTTCAGAAGCTGCGAGATTTCCATTTTAAGATAATCAAACTCAATATCTTCTTTATATTCTTCTATTTGCTTTTGCTTCTCTTCTGCAGGAAGATCTGAGATGCTGATTTTTTCTATGTCATCGATAAACCGGATTAAAATATCGACATCGCGGTTTAGCGGGGTGACATTTGAAGTTACAAAATTAATCGGATTATTGATTTCATGTGCAATACCTGCAGTAAGTTGTCCAAGTGAAGCCATTTTTTCGGCCTCCACCAGCTGCCCCTGAGCTGCTTTAAGATTGATGAGCGTTTGACCTATTTCGACATTAGCATCCCTGAGCTCGAGGGTACGTTCATTGACCTTTGCTTCAAGGATTACATTTTGTTCTCGAATAATACGTTCATTTTCTTTTAAGGCAATTAAAGTTTCTTCCTGAGATTTCTCCTTTTCCCGTTTAAATATATTGATCTTATCTGCAAGTGCAAAGGCCAGTAAGAGAACTTCCAAAGCTATACCGCCTTCTTTGGTATAATTGCTAAAATCGTTATAAGGCACTATACCCAGATTTCTCAAAACAAACAGGAGAAGGCCTGCAAAAAATATTAGAAATGCGATCAGGAATAGCTTCGCCGGCCTGTATCCCCGCAGACTAAGAGGAATTGTCACAGCGAAGGTTAAAACAACTGTGCTCAGGGCTGCAATATCGATCATCCTGTAACTTACCTGGTCATAAGCTAAAACCCTTAACAGAATAGCAGATGCATACAGGAGAATAGGGATATAAATGAGCTTATGAAGCTTTGGTGTATGTTCTTTTGTTTGCAGGAAATGCATCATGAACAGATTACCACTTATACCAGCGAGACCCGGAAAAACGATGATCGAAAGATGGTTTAATGCGGGATGATCAAAAAAGATAAGCCTGTAGGTATATCCGCTAAGGGTAAGCTGGGTGAGCCCTATAAATAAACCGTAAACGACATAATAAAGATAACTCGTGTCCCGTACAGATAAATAAATGAAAAAATTATAGACGACCATTACGAGGATCAGGCCAATGAAGATGCCCCAGGCCAGGTCGTTTGCAAGAAGCTTTTCGGCAATTATCTTTGGGGAACCCAAAATTAGTGGCAGAACCATTTGTTCTGTGCTTTTAACTCTCAGGTAGTAAGTTTCTGTGTTGCCCGGTCTCAGATAGATATCAAAAAGAAAATTCTGATGTTTATACTTTCTCTGCGAAAATGCTTCATAATAGCTTAACTTTTGTGCTTTACCATCCGGAGGGGAATAAAACTCACAGGTTCCCAGCATAGGGTATTCAAGAGCAAGGATCAAATGATCCTTATCAGTCATATTCTTAACCGAGAACTTTAGCCAAAAATCGGATCTGTTTAATTTGAGGTTAGGAATGGGAACATCAGAATTAGCAAAACCGGCAGAATTCATTACATCAGCGAGGCGCAGACTGTTTGTAGTATCTTCTAAAATAGAGACGTGATTTCCAATGACAAGGTTCTTCCCCTTGAAAATAACCGGTTGCTGAGCAAATGATTTAAAGGGGAAAAGTAAAAATAGTATGAACAGTTTGCAGTAATGCCTTTTCATTCTTTATTGCGATCGTTCATGTTTAAGCGGAATTTTGTTGCAATTTAATCTAAAATCTGATCTTCAAACACTAAAATGTCTTTTAATGGCAAACGCTGTGCTTTAAGAGACGGTTCTCCGGCTAAAGCGATCTTTGCAAGAAATACCTCAGAATTCATGTTGTCACCTTGTGTTATTTTGTTAAACTGATCCCTCAAAATGCGAAGTTCCTGAATATTTTTTTCATCAAGGCCTTCACCATTTCCGTGTAAAATACGGGAAAAAAGATAGAGTGGTGAAATCAGGGGATGGATGGCCAGATTAAGATTTGTAGCTTCCAGCCAGAATCTTTCCATAGAACGCCCGCCTTCAAAGTAGTTTTTTAAAGAATATCCCGGCAGGCTGATCATACATAAGGCCGAAGCAGAAGAAACAGTACGAAGCGCCAGCAAACCCAGAGCATTGCCGCCGCCAAGCTCTCTGACAGCATTGATTACTTTTTCACTCCGGATCACATTCATGGCAGCCTTGAGCGAATTATTAAGACCTAATGTATTAATATCTATTCCATCACGGGTTTTATCTGCATCTTCACTTGTCCATCTCATTTCCCTGTGAACAAAATCAAAATGCCCTTCAGGATTGAGCAGACGCATACGGTCACAAGCGCCGATGATGCCGGCAAGCACCCGCATATCATCCGGCTCAGTAAAATATTTGATCTTTGCCCCTGGTATAGATTCCGAGAGTATGGTCAGGCGGCTGAATACACCTTCCTCAATAGTAGCCTTTGGTGCAAGGGTCCTGTTTGTATGACGTCTGAATATTGCCTGATCCAATGGTTTAAGCAATTCGCTGACCTGTCCTTGTTCAAGCTTTTTAAAACGGATAAAAGCTACCAACTTTTCTATTGAAATATCGGGGAAAAGAGTATAATAAGGCTCAATGCCATGTTTGATAGCTTGAATATAAAGGTTTTCGAAGGCTGCGCCGAAGCTTATGAATGAAGCTGTTTTTTGAAAATCACCGAATGACCAGGAGCGATACTCATCATGAAATAAATACAGGGTTCCGTATTTATAAAACCACTTCCAGGGCTGATCATTACCCGTTGAAGGGGCGGCCCCGGCTGCTTCGACAAGCTTGCTTATGGTATCCTTATCCGGTTGAATGTCATCAGGATTTAGTTCAGCACTGACGCTGGTAGCCAGATGTTTCATTTCATCTGCCGATAATGGCGAAAATGGGTTCTTCCTTATTAGAGGCTCAGCAATAATTTTCTTATCTGCAACAAGTTCTTCAAGGTCTATATAATACCGGCCGGATTCGTGGAACTGGCCGAGTAGTATCCTGCGGCAAACATCAGTTCCAACTGCCCCGCCCAATGCAACCGAGCTTGCAAGCTGTGGCCAGGTATTTATTGTTTGTTCCACCTCGATCATAGAAACTTTTGCCCTCAGGGATATGTTTTCAATCCCAAGCATTTGAAGCATTACCGGTATCTTATCTTCAGTGCTCAGTCCTTTGATATTCTGAGGATCAATATGATCAATAGTTCCATGAAGAAGAGGCCGTTGCGGTTGCAGATCAAAGCGTTCAACATCGAGCATGCCACGGTCGCTTGTATCCATCAGAACGGGAATCCTAAGCTCACGCGCCTTATAGCGTGCAAGGATCTTAATATCCAAACTATCACACTCATCAACCAGCAGATCTAATTTTCCATCTCCTGTGAAGAATGCATCCATATTATCCTCACTGAGGCCATCGAAAAAGCAATTAACCTTTAAAAACGGATCTATTTCAGCTATCTCTCTGGCCGTAACGACTACTTTGGGGATACCAAGATCATGAACGCCTGCACGGATTCGGTTCAGGTTGCTTAATTCAAGTGTATCGAAATCTGTAAGACGCAACTCTCCGAAACCCCTTTCCATAGCAAGGGTGAGAGCGATTGACTGTCCGACAGAAAGGCCAATGATGCCAATGCACTTGGTGCTTAGAATTTCCTGTTCCCTGGCTGTTATTTTATATTGATTCCTGTTCGTGCGAACCAGCATAAACTCATCTTCGTCAAGTAAATGCACCAGGCGGCGGCTCCATGGGTAGTAAACCCAAACACCATAGTCATTAATATTGCATCCTTCTAAATGCTTATTGATAAGGCCCTGGTAATCTTCTCCTTTTATTCTCTGAGATGGGTTTTTCATTTTAATCAGCTCCTGCAGCTGATTGTAGATTTCATCGTAAATAAACGAAACCTGGCCGCTCTCAATTAAATTATCCAGCGCTTGTTTGTCTGAAACATTGTCCATTCGCAGGAACAATGGTTTAAAAACAAGGTGCATGTTTCGGGAAGAATTAATCAGTTTCGAAAGTCTGGATATCATATGATCTGGTTAAGATTTAGCTGTGTAAGCCTCTTTATGTTTTGGGCGGGTCTAAATCAAATTTATATTCAATTCGTCAATTGTGCGTGTTGAAGCGGATTTTTTAGCATTAGCTATGGTAGCCTTCAGATCCCACTTATCCAGATTCGGGATTTCAATATCATAATGGATTTCGATTTTCTTGTTGCGAAGCTCTTC
>CAYHRC010000041.1:0-12803 GCA_964358565.1 uncultured Sphingobacterium sp.
ATTATAGGAGGTTTGTTCCTGATCTATAAAAGTACCAGAGAGATCCACGAGAAGCTTGAGGGCGATGAGCATACAACACAAACGAAGGCTGTTGTCACATTTTCTGGTGTTATCATCCAGATCCTCCTTCTTGATATCGTTTTTTCACTTGATTCGGTTATTACTGCTGTCGGTATGGCTAACCATATAGGAGTAATGATCGCAGCTGTTGTTATTGCCGTTGGGGTAATGATGGTGTCTGCCGGAGGTATAAGTGATTTTGTAAACAAGCATCCGACCGTAAAAATGCTGGCCTTGTCTTTCCTCTTACTTATTGGTGTATCACTTCTGGCCGAAGGCTTTGAGCAGCACATTCCAAAAGGATATATCTATTTTGCTATGGCATTTTCTGTACTTGTAGAGATGCTGAACTTAAAAATGAAAAAGGGAAAAACCAGGCCTGTTCATTTGCATAATGTTCCTGAGGAACCTCATGTTAAATAATTTTTTTATTTAACCTACTCTGCAAAGCAGGCCTTTAAGGTATTCACCTTCAGGGAAAGATGATCTTATGGGATGATCTTCTGGCTGAGCGTACTGATGTATGAACTGAACTTCCTTTCCTGCATCCAGAGCTGCCCATGCTATGATCTGCTTAAACAGGCTGATATCAACAGCGCCCGAGCAGGAAAAAGTTGCAAGCAGGCCTCCCTCTTCAAGGAGGAGCATAGCCATACGGTTAAGGTCTTTATAAGCCCTGGAAGCCTTGGTCAATGCCGATCGTGATGGTGCATATTTGGGGGGATCAAGTATGATCAGGTCGAATTTCTCATTCTGTTCCCTGAATATTCTGAGCTGTTTATTTACATCAGATTGAACTAAACGATGCGGGATGTGATTAAAACCGTTTATTTCAATATTACGCTTTAATGTTTCAAGTGCAGGAGCTGAGCTGTCTACACTTATCACTTCTTTGGCTCCCATGCTAAATGAATTTAAACTGAAGCCGCCGGAGTATGAAAAACAATCGAGTACTTTTTTACCTTTTGCATACTCAGCAACCAATTTACGGTTATCGCGCTGGTCGCAGTAAAACCCGGATTTTTGTCCTTCGGCGATATTCACATCGTAACATATCCCGTTCTCTTTTACACTGACAAATTCTGGGGGTTGCACTCCTGAAAGTACTCCTCCTGAGGATGCTTCCATTCCCTCATGTGCCCGCGCTGATGCATCGCTCCGGTCAAAGATCCCTTTAGGCTCTAGCAACTGCTGCAATTCATCCAGAAGAATATGTTTGATCCGTTCCATACCCGTTGTGAGTATTTGGACCGAAAGGAAATCAGCATAGCGGTCAACGATCAGTCCCGGAAGAAAATCAGCTTCACTGAAAATCAGCCGGTATGTATTGGTGTCATCTGAATACAGACCCTCCCTGTATTTGACGGCTTTCCGTATCTTTTTTCGCCACCAGCTCTCGTTGATCTCTGTTTCGAGGCTCCATTCGAGCAAACGAACGGCTACACGTGACTGTCCGTTAAAAAAACCATAAGCGAGGAAATTATCATTACTATCTGTGACCATTACAATGTCGCCATTCCCGGGTTGGCCCTTCAGCTGATCTATTGCACCTGAAAATACCCAGGGATGCAATTGCTTAACAGCTTTTTCTTTTCCTTTTTTTAATCTTAGCGAATACATGCCGCAAATTTACAATATATGATCCATTTGAATGGCGTTATCCCGGCGAAGTGATTTGCAAACATTAATTTTAGAACACTAAAATCATTGCAGGGAGTGATCGGCAGCGGATTGACACAGGTGCACCGGCTGCCAGTTTTATATTTGAACAATTCCAATCACTTCTTACCTTTGAAAATGGAAGAAATAACATGGGCAGATTTTGAGAAAGTAGAATTAAAGGCAGGCACTATTCTGGATGTTCTTGACTTTCCGGAAGCAAGAAAACCTGCTTATAAGCTTCAGGTTGATTTTGGAGAACTTGGGATCCGGTGGAGCAGCGCACAGATCACCAAACACTATAAACGATCTGAATTAATAGGGCGGCAGATTATAGGAGTTATAAATTTCCCCAAAAAGCATATCGCTGATTTTATATCAGAATTTTTAGTAACAGGTTTTGCTGATGAAGAAGGCAATATTGTACTCGCATCTGTCGATCGCCCTGTTCCAAACGGCTCATCCTTAATCTAAGAACATGAAGTACATCAATTTTTCAGATGAGCCATCAGCTTCTGCAGATGAGTTTTTTATGAATGAAGCTCTTAAGGAAGCACAACAAGCACTTGAGCTTGATGAGGTTCCCATAGGGGCGGTTATTGTGCATAACAATCGTATTATCGGTCGCGGGCATAATCTTACCGAACAATTGAATGATGTTACTGCACATGCAGAAATGCAGGCCTTTACGGCAGCTGCAAATTACACGGGGGGAAAGTATTTAAGAGATTGTACGCTGTATGTTACTATTGAGCCTTGTGTGATGTGTGCAGGTGCCTCCTACTGGACTCAAATAAGCCGGATAGTGTATGGTGCAAATGATCCTAAGCGCGGATTCTCCCAGGTAAAGCAACGTATCCTCCATCCTAAAACTGAAGTTGTCAGCGGAATCAGATCGGAAGAAGCGGCCCGGCTGATGAGAGATTTTTTTATAGGCAAACGAGACAAATTTGATACATAAATTGAATAAATTCTAACATTACCGCCTTATATTTGTTAAGAATATATTGTTAAACTTAAAAATTTGATCTTATGGCATTTGAACTACCTGCGTTACCTTACGCAACGGACGCATTAGAACCACATATTGACAAAATGACTATGGAAATCCACCATGGTAAACATCATCAGGCTTATGTGGATAATGTAAACAAGGCACTGGCTGGTACAGAAGGTGAAGGCCAGAATATCGAAGATCTGATGAAAAATATTTCAAAATATCCGATGGCAGTAAGAAATAATGGCGGCGGACATTTTAATCATAGCTTATTCTGGACAATCATGTCACCAAACGGCGGTGGAAATCCATCCGGTGATCTCGCCAGGGCTATAGATGAAGCATTCGGATCTTTTGATGAATTTAAGAAAAAGTTTTCCGAGGCCGGTGCTACGAGATTTGGTTCAGGCTGGGCATGGTTAACTGTCAGTGATGGAAAACTTCAGGTGAGTTCAACTCCAAACCAGGATAATCCTTTAATGGATATAGCTGAAACCAAAGGTACTCCAATCCTGGGTATGGATGTTTGGGAACATGCTTATTACCTGAAATATCAGAATAAACGCCCGGATTATATTGCAGCTTTCTGGAATGTTATTGATTGGAATGCAGTTGCAGCCCGTTTTGCCAAAGCAAAATAAGCTACCCGCAATAAAACTTTATCTGAAAAGTGATGTATTAATGAAATACATCACTTTTTTTCATTTTATGAAGATGAGAAATCTATATAATCTTATTGCACTTTCAACCCTGACCTTATTATCCGGCTGCGAATTGGTTGGTGATATTTTTAAGGCCGGAGCTTATACAGGAATATTTATAGTTGTAGTTATCATAGCATTGATAGTTTGGCTATTATCTAAATTCAGAAGCCGCAGCTGATCAGGAATAAATTTCAATAATCTCTTTTTTCTTTTTGCTGTGCATACGTTTTGGTATGGCCTCCATAATTTCTTTTTCAAGAACAGAGATCAGCTTTCTTTTAAGAAAATTGCGATGAGTAACTATACTTATTTCCCTGGTGGGCTCGGGCGACTTGAAATAACGCACCCTGTCTAATTGTTTGACAGAAAAATCAGTCAGCGAAAGTTCAGGTAATAAGGTGATCCCTTTATTCATATCCACCATTCTCTTCAGCGTTTCCACATTATCGGTATTATATTCAAACAGTTTGAGATCGTCCGATTTTTTTCGGTTGCAAATATTAAGTATCTGATTACGCATGCAATGACCTTCATTCAGGAGCCATACATCATCCAGATTAATATCTTTTGATGAAAGATTTTTTTTGCTGTTAAGAGGGCTTGATTTTGAAAGATAAGCTACAAAGGATTCATAAAAGAGTGGTGTTTCCTGCAGGCTCTTATCCTCAAGGGGAGTCGAAAGTATTCCGCAATCCAGGAGTCCGTTCTTTAATTCCTGAACGATCTGATCTGTCATATACTCCCATAT
Source organism: uncultured Sphingobacterium sp. (assembly GCA_964358565.1). Classification (GTDB taxonomy): domain Bacteria; phylum Bacteroidota; class Bacteroidia; order Sphingobacteriales; family Sphingobacteriaceae; genus Daejeonella. The sequence continues at coordinate 4,169 of CAYHRC010000041.1, forward strand.
GATTAACTGAACATCCGTATATTTATCCATGAAAGCCGAAAGAACTTTTGGCATTAAATAAGGAGCTATGGTAGGTATGATTCCAATCCTCAATTCTCCTTCAATACCCCCCTTCCGGTTGTTAATGAGTTCTTTAATTTTCTTGCTTTCTTTTAATATAATTCTGGCCTGTTCCACAATCTCTGTCCCGATCTCGGTAGGAATTACCGGCTGGCGGCTACGGTCAAATAATTTCACCCCCAGATCATCCTCCAGTTTCTGTACCTGCATACTCATGGTTGGCTGGGTAACAAAGCACTTTTCAGCCGCAATACCGAAACTACGGTACGTATCAACCGCGATTATATATTCTAACTGTACTAAGGTCATATTATAGATTTTATCTATGCTAATATAATAAACATTGATTAATTCTATTTCTTATAATATGTAAATTTGACAGACATTAAACAATTGCACTATGGAAGAGCAAAAGAAAAACCTTACAACAGCATCAGGTATTCCTTATGTTGAGAATGAAAATTCAATGACCCTTGGTCCGCGCGGACCCGTGTTATTGCAGGACTTCATCCTGCATGAAAAAATGGCTCATTTTAACCGTGAAAGAATTCCCGAACGCGTTGTTCACGCAAAAGGATCCGGAGCTTATGGTACTTTTACTGTAACTCAGGATCTTACTAAATATACAAGGGCAAAAATTTTCAACAAGGTTGGAAAACAGACGAAGATGTTTGCGAGATTTTCTACTGTAGGTGGTGAAAAAGGATCGGCCGACACAGAACGCGACCCAAGAGGTTTTGCTCTGAAGTTTTATACTGAAGACGGTAACTGGGACCTGGTAGGTAATAATACTCCGGTCTTCTTTATTAAGGATGCTAAAAAGTTTAGTGATTTTATTCATACCCAAAAGCGTGATCCGCATACAAACTGTAAAAGTGCTACGATGATGTGGGATTTCTGGTCATTGAACCCGGAAAGTTTGCACCAGGTAACTACTTTGATGTCTGACAGGGGAACACCTTACAGTTTCAGACATATGCATGGATTTGGAAGTCATACATTCTCCTTTATTAACGCGGAAAATGAGCGTTCCTGGGTGAAATTCCATTTCAAGACCCAGCAGGGTATTAAAAACTTCACTGATGAAGAAGCTGCAGTAAAGAGAGGGCAGGATCCGGATTGGGCACAGCGTGACCTGGTAGAATCAATACAGAAGGGTGATTTTCCAAAATGGACATTGAGTGTTCAGATCATGCCGGAAGCTGATGCCAGGACCTATCGCTGGAACCCTTTCGATCTGACCAAGGTTTGGCCTCATGCCGATTATCCTTTACAGGAACTTGGGGTTATGGAGTTAAATGAGAACCCTGATAATTATTTCGCACATGTAGAACAGGCAGCTTTTGCACCTGCACATGTAGTGGATGGTATCAGCTATTCTCCTGATAAAATGCTTCAGGGCAGGTTGCTTTCCTATCCGGATGCGCACCGCTACCGCCTGGGTACGAATTATGAGCATATACCTGTAAATAAATGCCCGTTCATGGTGAATAATTACGAGCGTGACGGTTCTATGAGAACTGATGGGAACGGCGGCGCAAACACGAATTATTTCCCTAACAGTTTTGATGATATTGTGGTGGATCAAAGTTACAAGCAGCCTGACTGGCAGCTGGAAGATTCCATTGCCGGCTGGTATGACAGAAATGCTCCGGGTGAAGATGATCATTATACACAGCCGGGTGATTTGTTCAGGTTAATGACAGATTCCGAAAAGAAAAATACTGTAAGTAATATTGTTGGAGCAATGAGTGGAATTTCAGGCCCTAAAAAGGACCTGATCATCAATCGCCAGCTTTGTCATTGGTTCAGAGCCGATGTTAAACTGGGAATGGGTATAGCTTCAGGATTAGGCTTAAGTATGGATAGCCTGAGTGACATGATGCCCAAACAGCATTAATAATAACCAATTATATTCTGAAAAACGGTCCCGTCTTTTTGGCGGGGCTTTTTTTGTTTAAAAACCCTCCTCCCTGGCTGGTAGAAGCAAAGTGAATTTTATGTCTTATATGGATTATAGTCAGAATTTAGGTAAATTTGTAAGGAAATGAAACCTGCAAAAACCCTGTCTGCGGCAGGAAAAGCAAAATAAACATAAGTGGGGCTTCATCAAACAAAATAATCGGATTCTGATGAAAAAAATACTTTTCTTAACCGGAGATTTCACCGAAGATTATGAAACAATGGTCCCCTTCCAGATGCTTGAAATGGTAGGTTATGAGGTTCATGCGGTTTGCCCCGGAAAGAACAAGGGAGATACCATCAAAACTGCGATACATGATTTTGAAGGTGACCAAACCTATAGCGAAAAACCCGGGCATAACTTTGTTTTGAATTATAGTTTTGATGATGTTAAAGTAGGGGATTATAGCGGATTGGTAATTGCAGGTGGCAGAGCCCCTGAATACTTACGGTTGAACGAACAAATACTTGGGATCGTTAAATATTTCTTTCATAATGATATGCCGGTAGCTGCTATTTGTCATGGCATTCAGATCCTGACAGCTGCCAATGTTGTAAATGGAAGAAAGCTGACAGCTTATCCTGCTATTGGTCCTGAAGTAACCTTAGCGGGAGGTGACTTTCAGGACATTCCGGTAAACGATGCATTTGTTGATGGTAATCTGGTTACTTCGCCTGCATGGCCCGCCCATCCAAGTTTCATAAGAGAATTTTTGAAACTACTGGGTGCTACAATTAAGATATAAGATTCTGTATTTTATTTTTTTAAAAAGGACCGGGGCAGGTATAAGGAACTCAATAATTTAATGAGCGATACAAATACTACACGAATAAATAAATATCTGAGTGAGATTGGCTACTGTTCACGAAGGGCAGCAGATAAACTTATTCTTGAAAGCCGTGTCACCATAAATGGGGCAGTGCCGGAGATGGGGACTAAAATAAGCCCTGAAGATGAGGTAAGAGTTGATGGAAAGCTGGTTTCCACACCTGAAGAGAAGCCTGTTTACATAGCCTTTAATAAACCCGTAGGGATTGTTTGTACTACTGATACAAAAGCTGAAAAGGATAATATCATTGATTACATTAAATACCCTAAACGCATATTCCCGATCGGACGTCTGGATAAGCCGAGCGAAGGACTGATCTTATTGACCAGTGATGGGGATATTGTAAATAAGATCCTCCGTGCCCGTAACAACCATGAAAAAGAATACCTGGTTACTGTAAACAAACCAATAAGCTCCGAATTCCTTAAGAAGATGCGAAACGGAGTTCCAATCCTGGATACCATAACCCGTAATTGTACAGTTGAGCAGATTGATAAATTTAATTTTAAAATTATTCTCACTCAAGGCCTGAACCGGCAGATCCGCAGAATGTGTGAGTATCTGGATTATAAGGTCTTAAAGCTGAAACGTGTTAGAATAATGAATATCAGGCTGGATATCCCGATAGGAAAGTGGAGGTATTTAACGGATAATGAATTAGGTGAAATTACCAGACTGATCTCGTCATCCTCTAAAACTCATGGAGAGCCGGAATAAGCAGAAAAATCAGGTCAGCGTCACCAATAGCTGCAGTTCTGTTAGGTATTTGCTATTTAATCTCCCTCAAAGGATATTTCCAGGCCATATAGAGGCTCATAAATAATCCAATCAAAAAGACCCCTCCCATATAGCCGAAGATGGCAAACTTTTCTTTGGCTGCATTCCGACCCATCTCTGGCCCATAAATAGCCGCAAAAAGCCAGACATAAGGATACAGAAATCCCCCAATTGAAACAGTGTATGATGTAATAATTTTTATTTTTTCCGGAGCTGATAAAAAAGAAACAAAAAGTAGCACACCCATGATCATAGCTCCAATTCCTGTGGAGTGGAAGTGAAACCTTTGGTAATAACGCCAGTTTTTCTCAGCCTCAGCTTTAAGAACAGCGGCCTTTTCAACGGGATCCTGGATCTGGTTTACCTTTTCATTTTTCTTCAGACCTTCTTTAATATTATTCTGAAAATAATCTTCGTTGTATCCGAACAAAATAGAAATAAACACTCCGCCAATAAGAGCTAAAATGGCTATTAAATATGGAACTCTTGCAGTCATTTCGATAGTTATTAGAGATTAATATATACTCATCAAGGTAAACATTTTTTATAATTATTTTGTTTTTTAGGATAGTTCGGAAAAGTTTTAAATAATATAACCTCAGCTAACTTAAGGGGCCTTCATTCAGGCCCTTAATCAATATAATTATTCAACCGTTACCGATTTAGCTAAGTTTCGTGGCTGGTCAACATTACAATCCCTGAGTACTGCTATGTGGTAGGATAATAACTGCAATGGGATAGTGGCCAGCAAGGGCAGGAAAAATTCATCCGCATCCGGGATTTCAATAGTATAGTCGGCCATTTCTTTTACAACTGTATCTCCTTCGGTGACTATGGCAATAACTTTACCTTTGCGAGCCTTAACTTCCTGAATATTGCTGATCACCTTTTCATAAGATGAGTTTTTTGTGGCAATAAAAACTACCGGCATTTCCTCATCAATTAAAGCAATAGGCCCGTGTTTCATTTCAGCAGCAGGATAGCCTTCTGCATGAATATAAGAGATTTCCTTCAGCTTAAGAGCACCTTCCAGTGCCACCGGAAAACCACTTCCACGGCCAAGGAATAGAAAATTACGGGCATCTTTGAACTGTTCCGAGATCTTTTTAATGCTGTCATTGGATAGAAGGCATTTTTCAACAAGTGCCGGAATATTATCAAGCTCAGTTAATAAGCGGATCAGCTTGCTCTCAGATATGGTGCCTCTCTGCTGAGCCATATATAAAGCCATTAATGTGAGTACCGTTACCTGGGCAGTGAAAGCTTTAGTTGATGCAACACCTATTTCTGGTCCGGCATGTGTGTATACCCCTGCATGACTCAACCTGGGGATAGATGCGCCAACAACATTACAGATGCCGAAGATGGTAGCACCTTTTTCTTTGGCTAACTCAATCGCTGCCATGGTATCAGCTGTTTCGCCTGATTGAGATATTGCGATTACAATATCTTTTTCTGATATGATAGGGTTGCGGTACCGGAACTCTGAAGCATACTCAACTTCAACAGGTATACGCGCACATTCTTCTATGAGGTACTCGCCTACGAGCCCCGCATGCCAGGATGTACCACAGGCAACAATGATTATCCGGTCGACATTCTTAAGTTTTTCAGCATATTCTTTTATACCCCCAAGTTGTACTTTCCCCGTTGAAGGATATATTCTTCCCCTCATACAATCCCGTATTGATCTGGGCTGCTCATAGATCTCTTTGAGCATAAAATGATCAAATCCGCCTTTTTCCAGCATCTCGAGCTTTAACTCAAGTTCCTGTACATAAGGTATATGGACTACATTATCGATGCTTTTAACCAGCAGTTCATCACGTCTGATATAAGCGATCTCATTGTCATTCAGGTAGATAACATTTTTTGTATATTCGATAATGGGTGATGCATCAGAAGCGATGAAATATTCCTTTTCGCCTACACCAAGAACCAGCGGACTTCCTTTTCTGGCTGCAATAAGCTCGTCAGGGTCATCCTTACTCATTATAACGATAGCATAGGCGCCGATTACTTCATTTAAAGCAATTCTCACCGCTTCTCTCAGATCAAGCCCGGTTTGTTTCCGTATGTCTTCAATCAGATGAATCAAAACTTCGGTATCCGTATCACTTGTAAAGATGTGGCCTCTGGAGATCAGCGCCTCTTTAAGGGATGAATAATTCTCAATTATACCATTATGGATGATTGCTAATCGTTTATCTCCTGAGGTATGGGGGTGGGAATTGCGGTCGGAAGGTTCTCCATGAGTAGCCCAGCGGGTATGACCCATTCCAATCTTACCTTCAAGGTTGGATGTTGCAACAGATTTTTCCAGGTCACTGACCTTCCCTGCTTTTTTGTAAATGTTAAGGGTACCGTTCATCAGCGCTACCCCGGCGCTATCATATCCGCGATATTCAAGGCGATGTAAACCCTTAATGATTATGGGCCAGGCATCACGATAGCCTATATAGCCAACAATTCCACACATAATTAATAAATTATTATAGTGCCGAAACTACTAAAATGAGAATGGATATGGAAGAGATAGGTTTAAAAACCTTATTTTATTTTACTGTAGATAATATTCAGCTTCATCTTGTACGTTACACCAGGTTTACCGCTTCCCATAACAGTCCTTGCAGCAGTAGTTCCTGAAACAACTGGTCCGCTTGAACGAGTATAGCTGACGCTGACAGGGGCAATAAATGTATCGTACTGTTTTAATTTCCCCTTTAAAATGTCCTGGATATAAGTGGTAATTACAAATTTATAGCGTTTATTGGCCGCATCATAAAAGCCGCCGAAGTCAAAGTCGGTCATAGATACTGCGGGATCATTACTAAAATCGGGAATGAACTGTCTTTGATTAGCGATATCAGTCTGGTACATTATAAGACGGGGTGCTGGTTTAAATGAATCTGTGCCGCCTGCAACTGATACGATTAGCTCCGCTTTATTAATAGTAATATTTCCCAGGCTTTTTAATTTATCAATATAAGGGAACCTGATACGGGTGCGCAGTCCTGCGAGACCCTGAACGTAATTAACATCATATTGAACGGATGTATTAGCCAGTTGGGTCTGTACAGGTGTACCTGTATAGTCATGTTTGAATTCTGCTGCTACAGGTGTGGTGCTGCTCTTAATTGGGAAAGAAACCAAAGTTGTATCAATGGCGGTTCCATTCTTACTTTTATAGTATACTTCTAAACGGCTGGAATCGCTAAGATTAAAAAATGCTATTCCGCCTGCACCCGAACTTTGTGACTGGTTAACTTTCAGATAAAGTCCTTTAATAAATTTCTGGAAAAGATCATCAGTACTGAAATTGGTAGTATTCGCATTCAGAAAGTTTGTATTTATAAAAGATGAACTGATCGGAATACGAACCTGCGGGGCTTTTGTTTTTTGAATATCAGCTTTACCGGTAACGATCTGTGTAACCTTAACGCTGTCCTTTCTCCTTACAAGTACTGATTGGCCGCCGATAACAGTATTGTTGAAGTCATGGGTATAAGTATTGTAATAGGACTTTGCTACGGAAAGAGTGGAATTAAGTTGATGAACCTCTACTTGCAGGCGTGAAGTACTGTCTCCATACAACTCATCTCCATAATGCAAAACAAGAACAGCTGAATCCAAAACCGGAGAAGTCCCGAAGGTTGTGTTGGCAGAAGGAAGATTCAAAGACAAGGCTATATTAGCTGTAGTTTTACCGAGCAGGGGATCATTAAAAAAGCCCAAAGGAAACTGACCTAAAGTATTAGTAACAATTGAATCCTCGCGCAGTGTAGCGGTTCTTACACTAATGGTATCAATGAAACTGCCATTGATGTCAGTATTAGGATCCACCTCAAGGCCTATCGAATCAGAATTCTGGCAGCCACCTAAAATAAAAAGACTTATCAACAGCGTTAATAAGTCCAGTTTGTATAATTTCATCTGTATTATATTTGTTTTTAAAAGCCTCACGTGCCTGTTTGCAATTTAACAAACCGGGCCACATGCGGGTTCAACTTTTAAGTTAAAGAAACAAGCTCTTCGGTCGAGATTTCTTCGTAAAGGTTGTAATAATTTTCGAAATCTGAAGTTGAAATGTACTCCAATGTCGGTTTATTAACTTTTTTAACAAACTTTAACACTTCTTCGTTAATGTTTTCACACGCATATACAATAGCATCTGAATAAGATATAGCACCCAAATTAAGCGCTGTATTGGTACCTTTTGCATATGCTGCTGTATTTTCGGCGGTCATACCCTTCATCATCGCTTTTGAAGCAAAGTCTTCATTCAGAGCGGTTGCGAAATCATCTTCATAAACAGAGTACACAACTTTCGAGTTTTTGAAAGTAGGATCATCTTTATAAATTGTTTTCAGATATGCAGGTACTAAAGAGCTCATCCATCCATGACAATGAACCACATCCGGAGACCATCCTAATTTTTTTACTGTTTCAATAGCGCCTCTGCAGAAAAATATGGCGCGCTCGTCATTATCTTCATAGAATTTGTTATTGCTGTCAGTAAAAACATGTTTTCTCTGAAAGTATTCTTCATTATCGAGAAAGTATACCTGCATACGTGCTGAAGGAATTGAGGCTACTTTAATAATTAATGGGTTATCATTATCGTTGATAATGATGTTCATTCCTGAAAGACGTATCACTTCATGTAAGCGGTTACGGCGTTCGTTAATGTTACCAAAACGAGGCATCAGAATTCTTATTTCAAATCCTTTATCCTGCATAACCTGCGGAAGCCGGCGTGTAATTTCTGAAATTTTGGTAAGTTCAAGGAAAGGCGACATCTCATGCGTAATAAAAAGAATCTTCGTTTTGGCCATCTCCGGTTTTGAGTTAAATTAAATTATAAGAAAAGTTTAAGAAGTACAAAGATAAGTATTATGTTATGAATTATCAACGATTTACGCAAGTAGTTTTGGTTCTGTTTAAGTATTTACCCATTTTTGACCCTAGCTAAATGAATTTATATTTTGGAAATATTCAATACCCGG
>CAYHRC010000042.1:0-12574 GCA_964358565.1 uncultured Sphingobacterium sp.
ATAATCAACTATATCTTTAATCATCAAGGTTAATTCTTTTATAGTTATATCCTGCCCGGTGCCTATATTAATGAATCCCGGTTCATTGTAAGTTTCCATTAGGAAAAAACAGGCATTTGCGAGATCATCAGAAAATAAAAACTCACGCAGTGGCACTCCGGTGCCAAGGACAGTTACATTCGGGCTTCCTTTTACCTTAGCTTCATGAAATTTGCGAACCAGTGCAGGTAAAACATGTGAATTCTGAGGATGATAATTATCATTATAACCATACAAATTCGTTGGCATAACTGATATAAAATTGCAACCATACTGTGAACGGTATGCTTCGCACATTTTTATTCCTGCTATTTTTGCAATCGCATAGGCTTCATTGGTAGGCTCCAGTAAGCCGGTTAATAAATATTCCTCTTTAAGTGGCTGTGGAGCCAGCTTAGGATAGATACAACTCGATCCAAGAAACATTAACTTTTTTACTCCCTGTAAAAAGGATTGATGGATCACATTGTTCTGAATTGCCAAATTCTCATACAAAAAATCAGCTTTATAGGCATTGTTAGCAATGATCCCACCTACTTTTGCTGCCGCTAAAAATACATAATCAGGCTTTTCTGCAAGAAAAAAATCAGATACGGCCTGCTGATTCCTCAAATCCAACTCACTTGACCTGCGGGTTAATAAATTGCCGAATCCTTCCTTTTCCAGCTTTCTTTTAATAGCTGAACCAACCATCCCATGATGACCTGCAACATATATTTTAGCGCCTTTTTCCAATATTTTTTTATTATGAGACCAAAGATAAAACTATTTTTACAGGCTTAAAGTAAGAAATGGGTAAGGATAAACTACGCCGCTTTGCAGAAATCACTGCGTTTGACAATGTTGTTGAACTCGAAGACGGGAAAACATTAAAAGGTCTTTGGTCCAGAGAACACTTTCACAACAATAATCCGCTCATACTCGAGTTAGGATGCGGTAAGGGTGAGTATACAGTTAATATGGCTAAACTCTTTCCTGACAAGAACTTTATCGGCATCGATTATAAAGGGAACCGGATATGGCGCGGCGCTAAAACAGCTATCGAGGAAGGAATTAAAAACGTTGGCTTTTTGAGAATTCAAATTGAAAACCTGCTTGATTACTTTGAAGAAGATGAAATCTCAGAGATATGGATCACTTTCCCTGATCCGCAGCCGCAGATAAGCCGTGAAAAAAAACGACTGACCTCTCCCAGGTTTCTAAACATGTATAAAATCGTACTTGAGAAACATGGTCCCGTTCATTTAAAGACAGATAGCGATCTCCTGCACCTATACACCAGTAAGCAAATAAAAGAACTGGGCATGAACCTGCATAAAGAAACAGAAGATCTCTATACATCCGAATATGCAGATGAGGTACTTTCAATCAAAACTTATTACGAGAAAAAGTATCTTGCGAATGATAAGAATATCAATTATCTGAAATTTAGTTTTCATTAAATGGACGATCTAAGTTTTTATGATCAGGTGTACCAGGTTGTCAGGCTGATACCAAAAGGCCGGGTAAGTTCGTACGGCTCCATCGCTGCGTATTTAGGCACAAAAGGATCCTCCAGAATGGTTGGCTACGCCATGAATGCAGCTCATACCGCTTTTCCGCCGGTACCCGCACAGAGGGTGGTCAATAGAAATGGTCTGCTCACGGGTAAATTTCATTTTGGCTCTCCGGACCTTATGCAACAATTACTGGAAAACGAAGGCGTTAGAGTCGAGAACGATAAAGTCGCAGACTTTAAAAATCTTTTCTGGGACCCCTCGATTGAGCTCGCTCTTTAATAGGTTGATCTGCTCAGGAAAACAAAAGACATCTAATTTAAACAATATGGGAAAGTTGAAGGAAGAATTCAATGCATATCGCACTAAAATGAATGACCGTATAATGGAAAGCGCTAATACAAACATAAAGCGTTTCCTGGCTCTGGACACAACTTCCTACGCCGATGGTGCACTCAATGTGAAAACCAAAGAGATGCTGGGTCTGGTTGCCTCAATGGTTTTGCGCTGTGATGATTGTATCAAATATCATCTTGAAAAATGCCATGAAGCCGGGGTTAATACCAGGGAGATGAATGAGATCTTTATGATCGCTAACCTTGTTGGCGGATCCATAGTCATTCCGCATTACAGGAGGGCGCTTGAATTTTGGGATGAGCTTAATGCTGATCAGGAATGTCCTCTTTCCTGAGCAGTGGTCATGAATTTGAATTCTGCGGAGAAATACTTACATTTCTTATATTCAACAAGATAAATTTTAATTAAAAACCGTGAATCAAAGTCCCAGCTTAATTCGTTGCGCCTGGTGCGGCACTGACCCCCTCTATGTTAAATATCATGATGAAGAATGGGGGAAGCCTGTGTACGACGATAAAACTTTATTCGAATTTTTAGTTTTGGAAGGCGCCCAGGCAGGTCTTAGCTGGATCACCGTTCTGCGCAAGCGGGAAAACTACAGGAAGGCTTTTGCCGGATTCGATGCCGGAAAAGTTGCTGCTTTTACAGAAGCTGACATTGAGCGTTTATTGCTGGATGAAGGGATTATCCGCAATCGTCAGAAGATTACTTCTGCTGTCAGCAATGCCAGACTTTTTCTCGAAATCCAAAAGGAGTTCGGAAGTTTTTCAGATTATATCTGGGGATTTTTACCGGACAAAAAACCGATTTCAAATACCTGGAAAGATCATAAAAATGCACCTGCGCGAACCGAACTCTCTGACTGGATCAGCGGAGACATGAAAAAGCGTGGATTTAAATTTTTTGGAACTACAATCTGTTATGCCCATATGCAGGCAACAGGGATGATCAATGATCATATAGAAGGCTGCATAGCCAGATAAATAAAATTCTGGAAATTATTGAACAGAAAACAATTAAATACTAATGAAGAAACTATTTCTATTAGATGCTTTTGCACTTATATACAGAGCCCACTTTGCATTAAGTAAAAACCCCCGCTTCACTTCCGGAGGTTTAAATACTTCTGCAATAATGGGTTTTACCAATACTCTGCTGGAGGTTCTTAAAAAAGAGAACCCGACTCATATGGCGGTAGTATTTGATACAGATGCCCCAACAGAACGTCATACTGATTTTACTGCTTATAAAGCCCACCGCCAGGCAATGCCCGAAGATCTGGCACTTGCGATACCTTATATTGTCCGTTTAATTGAGGGCTTTAACATTCCCGTAATTTTTTCTGATGGTTATGAAGCTGATGATCTAATCGGAACTCTGGCTAAAAAAGCAGAGAAAGAAGGCTTTACAGTGTATTGCATGACCCCGGATAAGGATTTTGGCCAGCTGGTTTCAGAAAATATTTTTATCTATAAGCCAGCCAGAATGGGTAATGGCATGGAGATCCTTGGGGTCAAAGAGATCCTCGAAAAGTGGGAGATAGAACGCGTTGACCAGGTTATTGATATTTTAGGATTGTGGGGTGATGCCGTAGATAACATTCCCGGGATCCCGGGTATTGGTGAGAAGACTGCCAAACTGCTTATTAAGCAATACGGTTCTATTGAAAATATTATTTCAAACAGTCATGAGCTAAAGGGCAAACTCCGCGAAAATGTTGAGAATTTTGCCGAGCAAGGCCTGGTGTCAAAAAAGCTGGCCACTATTATGTTGAATGCCCCTGTTGATCTCGATTTTGATGCATTACATGTTGACCAGCCCAGTCGCCAGCTGCTCGAACCACTGTTTGCCGAGCTGGAGTTTCGTACTATTGGGCGCAGGGTTTTTGGAGACGAGTTTAGCGTGAACGATGGCAAAGCCGGGCCGGGGGGCGGTCAAATGGACTTGTTTGGAAACTCTGTTAATGGAAGGACCGAAACTTTAGAAAGAACTGAGGCTATAACAGAAGAAAGGCCCGCTTCTAAGAATATTTACAATACAGCTCATACCTATCACCTCGCCGATGATGCAGAAACACGAAGTGATCTTATCGCGCAACTAAAAGCTCATGGCTCATTTTGCTTTGACACAGAAACTACCTGCCTGGATGCAAATGATTGTGAGCTTGTGGGCCTGTCATTTTCCATTCAGCCGGGCGAAGCCTGGTATGTTCCATTATCTGCCCATCAAAGCGAATGTCAGGCTTGCGTGAATGAATTTAAATCCATTTTAGAGGACCCTGCAATAGCCAAGGTGGGACAGAATCTGAAATATGATATTCTCGTCCTGAATTGGTACGGAATTAATGTAAAGGGCGAATTATTTGATACCATGCTGGCTCATTACCTTATCGATCCGGATGGACGTCATAACATGGACCTGCTGTCAGAAAATTACCTCGCGTATACGCCTGTTAGCATTACTTCTCTGATAGGCCCTAAAGGTAAGAACCAGGGCAATATGAGGGATGCTGAGATTGAAAAGATCAAAGAATATGCCGCTGAAGATGCTGATATAACTTTGCAATTAAAGAATGTCTTTGAACCTCTCCTGCAGGCTGCCAATGCAAAGAAGTTAGCCGTTGAGATCGAAAATCCTTTGATTTACGTTCTGGCCGACATTGAGCGGGAAGGTGTAAAAATTGACCAGGAGGCTTTAGGAGAGTTCTCTATATCTCTTAAAACAGATCTCAGGCAATTAGAAACAAGTATCTATGAAAAGGCTGGAGTAAAATTCAATATCGCATCGCCAAAGCAGTTGGGTGAAGTGCTTTTTGATAAATTACAACTTGATCCTCTGGCTAAAAAAACAAAGACCGGTCAGTATCAGACCGGCGAGGATGTACTTACCCGCCTGGCAAATAAAAGTGATATTGTGGCTGATATCCTTGATTTCAGACATCTGCAAAAATTGAAATCAACCTATGTGGACGCTTTGCCACTAATGATCAATAAAAAGACCGGACGAATACATACTTCATATAATCAGGCGGTAGCATCCACCGGAAGGTTAAGCTCGAATAATCCCAATTTGCAAAATATTCCTATACGCACCGAAAGAGGAAAGGAAGTCCGGAAAGCATTCATTCCCCGTGATAATGATCATGTAATACTCTCTGCCGATTATTCGCAGATCGAGCTGAGGCTTATAGCAGAGATCAGCAAAGATGAAAATATGATGGATGCATTTGAAAAAGGCCTCGACATCCATACGGCAACTGCAGCCAGGGTATATGGCATCCCCCTTGAAGAAGTAAGTTCTACACAGCGAAGAAATGCTAAGGCGGTAAATTTTGGGATCATTTACGGCCAGTCGGCATTCGGCCTCTCTCAAAGTCTGGCAATTCCAAGGAAAGAGGCAGCCGAGATCATTGAAAACTATTTCAATACCTATCCTAAGATCAAGCAATACATGAACGATACCATGAATTTTGCACGTGAGAATGGTTATGTTGAAACAATTATGGGTCGCAGACGCTATTTGCGCGACATTAATTCTGCAAATCAAACCGTCCGCGGATTTGCTGAAAGAAACGCGATTAATGCTCCCATACAGGGTTCAGCGGCAGATATGATCAAGATTGCTATGATCCGCATCCATCAGGATATAAAAGACCAGAAACTAGCCTCTAAAATGACCATGCAGGTCCATGATGAATTGGTGTTTGACGTGCCAAAGTCAGAAAGCGTAATCATGAAAAGACTGATTGAGGAGAGAATGAAAAATGCAATTCCATTGAAGGTCCCAATCCTGGTGGAAGTTGGAGAAGGTAATAACTGGCTTGAAGCACATTAAGCATGCGATTTAGATCATTTCGCGGGAGGCATGACGAGAAATCTCTAAGCGAGAAAGTGCAGACCGGGAAAACAGGATAATATTTGCTATTGCCTTATAAATTCATTTTATGAATAAGAATTCTTAAATTCCATTTTTAAGATTAGCCTCCGTTTCATATATGAATGTAATGCATCTCAGCGCAGAATGCTACCCGGTTGCCAAAGTTGGAGGTCTTGGGGATGTACTTGGCGCGCTTCCTAAATATCTATGCGAGGCGGGGGTGAATGCCTCAGTAGTAATTCCATACTACGACCGGAAATTTGTTCAGGATAATACCTTTGATGTTGTCAGGAAATCATCTGCCAGTTTAGGCGCCCGGAAATTTGAATACAGTATACTAAAAGAAACGAAAGGCGTACTCGGATTTGACTTATATCTGATATATATCCCCGGTTTGCTTGATCGGAAGGAAATATATTCGTATCCGGATGAAATAGAGCAATTTGTCAGTTTCCAGCTTTCCTTTTTAGATTGGATAAAGAACTCAGAGATAAAACCGGATATTATTCACTGCCATGACCATCATACAGGCCTGATTCCCTTTCTTTTATCCCATTCTGCAGCCTTTAAAGATCTGGCATCGATTCCTTCTATTTGTACTATTCATAACGGGCAATATCAGGGTTGGTTCGGCTGGGATAAGATCTCATATCTCCCGGAAATAGACCTCAGCAAGACTGGGCTCCTTGAATGGGGTAATTGCATAAATTCTCTGGCAACCTCTGTAAAGTGCTGCTGGAAATTCACTACGGTTTCACCCACTTATCTTGAGGAGCTGTCATATAATTCAAATGGACTTGAAAAGCTTTTCCAAATGGAAAAGAATAAAGGAACTGGAATAATAAACGGTATTGATACTCAGGTTTGGGATCCTCAAACCGACCGGATGATCCCGGGGGTTTATGATGCCGAAACGGTAGATGAAGGAAAAAACGAAAATAAAAAACAGCTCTGCAAAGAGTTTGGACTGTCTGTTTCCAAGCCTCTTGTTGTTTTTATAGGCCGTTTGGTAGTTGAAAAAGGAGCCGATCTGCTTACCGGGGTGCTTAGATCCTGTCTGGAAAAATATAAAGAAAACATAAACTTTATAGTATTAGGCTCAGGAGATCAGGTAACAGAAAAGCAGCTTAAAGATATTTCTGTTAAATACAAAAAACAGTGTGGTGTTTATATTGGTTATGATGAAGAACTTGCACACCGGATTTATGCGGGCGCTGATTTCCTTATGATGCCATCCCGGGTTGAACCCTGCGGATTGAACCAGTTGTATTCCATGAGATATGGAACAATGCCTATTGTACATAGTACAGGAGGTTTGAAAGACACAGTAATCGATCTCAATGAACCGGGTGGTTACGGGATTACTTTTGAAGAATTAAACCTCTCAAAGACCATAGAAGCAATCGGACGGGCAGTGGATATCTATAAAGACCGGGTAGCAATGTCTCTGTTAAGAAAAAAAATGATGGCCCTGGACTATTCATGGGACAGATCGGCAAAGAAATATATAAGTGTATACCAAAGCGTACTATGATGAGCATGAATTCTAAAGTAATATCGGTTGTACTTGGAGGCGGACAAGGTTCACGTCTGTATCCCTTAACCAATACACGTTCAAAACCCGCAGTCCCGATCGGAGGAAAATACCGCCTGGTGGATATTCCAATTTCAAATTGCCTCAATTCCGGTATAAAAAGAATTTTTGTATTAACTCAATTTAATTCTGCATCCTTAAATAAGCATATTAAAAATACCTATCATTTTAGCTTTTTTAGTGAGGCTTTTGTTGATATTCTGGCAGCTGAGCAGACACCAACCAACAGCACCTGGTTTCAGGGTACTGCAGATGCAGTGCGACAGAGCCTTTCCCATCTCGTACAACATGAATGTGAGTATGTATTGATACTTTCGGGTGATCAGCTTTACCAGATGGATTTCGAACAGATGGTTAAAAGCCATGAAGAAAGCGGGGCCGAAATTACAATTGCTACAATTCCGGTTTCAGCGAAGGATGCTACAGATTTTGGTATTTTGAAGGCAGACGAAAACAATTTGATAACCTCTTTCATTGAAAAGCCCAAAAAAGAACTATTGCCTGAATGGAAATCAGAAGTAGGCGAGAAATTGAAGTCTAAGGGAAAAGAGTATCTCGCATCAATGGGTATCTATCTTTTTAATAAACGCTTATTATTCAACATTTTAGAAAATAATACTGGAACTGATTTTGGAAAAGAAATCCTTCCCCAATCTCTTGCCGATCATAAAGTAGCAAGTTTTCAATTTGAAGGTTACTGGACCGACATTGGCAACATCCATTCATTTTTTGATGCCAATATTGGTTTGACAGATGATATTCCCGAGTTCAATTTATTTGATAAGCGACCGATCTATTCAAGGGCACGCATGCTGCCACCTTCAAAAATATCGGGTACTACCCTTGAAAGAACGGTAATAGCGGACGGATGCATAATTAATGCCAGCCGCATAGAAAGATCTGTCATTGGCATAAGAACACGCATCGGCACAGGCACTACCATAGTAAATACCTATGTGATGGGTGGTGACCGCTACCAGAGTCTTAATGAACTTAAAGAATCTGCTGAATTAGGAAATCCGATAATGGGAATTGGAGAACGCTGCTATATTAAAAATGCAATAATAGACAAGAATTGCTTCATTGGAAATGATGTTCGCATCAAAGGCGGACCCCAACTCAGTGATGGTGATTTTAAAACGCATACTATCAAAGATGGGATTGTTATAGTTAAAAAGCTTGCGGTAATACCTAATGGAACAGTAATCTAAGGATAATAATCTCTTACTTTCCAAATAAATTACCCAGACCGCCCATCATATCACGGGTAACCGCCTGCATTTCCGTTTGACTAACATTTTCCGCTTGCTCCAGGACTTTATTTACCGCTGTAACCAATAATTCCTCAAGCTCCTCCTGATCGCATGATTTCAAAAATTCAGGATCAACAGAAATATTGGTGATACGCTTATTTGCCGTAGAAATAACCTTTATTTTGCCTCCTTCTACTTCCGCTGAAACCGAAATGGTATCTAAACGCCTTTTAATCTCCTCAGCCTTTTGTTGTGCTTCTAATAATTTATCGAACATAGCTCAATTATTAAATTAATATTTTATTAACAAGCCTGTACTACTATTGAAATACCAGCCAGCCGCTGATTTGTTTTAATCATCATCGGTAACCGAACTTTGCCCACTACCTGAGTAAGCGCTCCGGCGTACTACAGGCATCCCAACTATATTATATAAACCATCCAGTTTCAAAAGACTGCCATTTGTAAGATTACTAAGTAATATTATGGTAATATCTTTATCAAGCTGACGCAAATAAATATGTCTGAAACCATGCCACCAACCCGTATGGTAAACCACCTTATGATCGCTATTTTGAAATGTACGCCAGCCATATCCATAATTAAAATGACCCCTTTGCATTTCATTACGCGGTGCATACACCGAATCCATGGTAGCAGGTTTTAATAATCTGGCTTTGCGCATCGCCCTATCAAACAGATAAAGGTCATGGATAGTGCTGTAAACTCCTTTATCCCCGACAGGCCCATCTAAAAAGTTTTGAGCCACTGAGCGCCTCCATGTCCTGTCGTGGCCAACTACATCCACGGGAATTTTATCATACTCGGCTTTCGAATAAACAGCAGTATTCTTCATACCAAGAGGCTTAAAGATGTTTTCAGCCATAAACTCGGAATATTTTTTACCGCTTACCTTTTCAATAATTGCTGCCAGAACCATGAAATTCGAGTTATTGTAATGAAATCTTTTATCCGGCTTACTATAGGGGTGTGGTTTATGCTCAGCGATAAGCCTCATTACGTCCTGGTTGGTAATACCTTTGCGCTCATTTTTCTTTTGGGCCTTCCACAGATCATCGACAAAATAAACGTAATTCATCATTCCCGAACGGTGAGTTAACAGCATCCTGACGGTTATACTATCATAGGGGAAATCGGGATAAAAATCTTTTACCCGCTGATCAAGGCGGATTTTACCATCTTCAACAAGCATCATAATTGCTGTTGATGTAAATGTTTTCGACACAGAGGCCAGCTCAAATACCGAATTGATCTTCAGGCTGTCGCGATGGAGGTGATCCGCCCAGCCAATTGCATTTTCATAAATGATCTTACCATCTTTTGCAACCAGTACATTCCCGTTAAAGCCTGATCTGCGATGAAGCTCCATCATAAACTCTTGAATGCGTTTATCAGGGCTTGACGGATCATAAACTAAGGCTATACTATCTGATTTGTGATCAGGAACCGCTCTCACTGCAGGAGCTTTTGAACCAGGAGAATTGCATGCCAGAAACGAAGAAATAATGGCAAAGAAAATAAGGATATTGTACTTTCGGTAGATCATCTAAATATTCAATGTAAACAAATTAAATGCCGGAAATTAAAAAATATTATAATCAGGCAAGTAAAATAATTATACACAAATCCGTTTTCCCCTTATTGAAATTGAATATATACTGCATAAATATTGATTAAATCCGGTCAACAGTATTTAAAAAAATCTAAATTTGCAGCGAATAAAAAACCTAATACGATGACCTACAGAGTAGAACACGATACCATGGGTGAAGTAAGGGTACCTGCAGATAAATACTGGGGAGCTCAAACTGAACGCTCAAGAAATAATTTCAAAATAGGCCCGGAAGCATCCATGCCAAAGGAAATTATTGAAGCTTTTGCTTATCTCAAAAAAGCAGCAGCTTACACGAATACAGATAGTGGAATCCTGCCTTCAGAAAAGCGAGACCTTATAACCGCAGTATGCGATGAGATACTTAAGGGTAAACTTTCGGATCAGTTTCCTCTGGTTATCTGGCAGACTGGTTCTGGTACTCAGTCGAACATGAATGTCAATGAGGTGATCGCTAACCGGTCGCATGTTTTACAGGGAAATCAACTGGGTGAAGGCAAAACTTTTGTTCATCCCAATGACGATGTTAATAAATCTCAATCATCCAACGATACTTTTCCGACAGCGATGCATATTGCCGCTTACAAAATGGTTTCGGAGATCACTATACCAGGCATAGAGAAACTTCGTGATGCCCTGCAGATAAAAGTCGACAAATTCAAGGATGTGGTAAAGATCGGACGCACTCATTTAATGGATGCTACGCCCCTGACTTTAGGCCAGGAGTTTTCCGGCTATGTTTCGCAATTGACTCATGGTCTGAAAGCATTAAGAAACACCCTTGATCACCTGTCAGAGCTGGCTTTGGGCGGTACGGCAGTGGGTACCGGGATCAATACCCCAAAAGGTTATGATGTGAACGTTGCAAAATACATCGCTGAATTTACCGGCTTGCCTTTTAAAACAGCAGAGAATAAATTTGAGGCCCTTGCTGCTCATGATGCTATAGTTGAAAGTCATGGTGCCTTGAAACAGATCGCAGTTTCATTAATGAAGATCGCAAACGATATCCGCATGATGGCTTCAGGCCCCCGTTCCGGTATTGGCGAAATCCATATTCCGGATAATGAACCGGGATCATCTATTATGCCGGGAAAAGTGAATCCTACCCAGAATGAAGCTGTAACTATGGTTGCAACTCAGGTTATGGGAAATGATGTAGCCATTACTATCGGCGGATCGAACGGCCATTATGAATTAAATGTATTTAAGCCTGTTATGGCTGCCAATTTTCTTCAATCTGCACGCCTTATCGGAGATGCATGTGTGTCTTTTACAGAAAATTGCGTTTCGGGTATAGAACCAAATTTTGAGGGTATTAAAAAACATCTGGATAACTCACTTATGCTGGTAACGGCTCTCAATCCTCATATTGGATATGAGAATGCAGCGAAAATCGCTAAAAAAGCGCTGAAAGAAAATAAATCCTTAAGGGAAGCAGCCGTTGAACTTGACTTACTGACTAATGAACAGTTTGACAAGTGGGTATGCCCCGAGGATATGATCGGCGGATTAAAATAAACCATCTTTCTCCTCCCTTAAATCCGGGGAGGAGATCCCTAATTTAATTTTATGTCAAAATTTGCCTGTGTACTATTCATGGCCTGCTGTTCCATTGTATTTGCTTCCTGTAAATTTAATCCGAATTTGCAGGGCCGGGGTACCGCGAGTTTGCAGGGAATATGGCAGGAGGATAGCGTTGCCTATCAGAAAGAAAGGCTTCAATATTCCAGGCATGAATTTCGTTTTACCTGTGATTCGGTCTATGTAACAATTAAAACTTTTGCCACTGTAAACACATACCCGGATAGCTGTTTCAACAATGGAGCCTGGACAGAATATGCAAAAGGGACTTATCAGACTAATAAAGACACATTAATACTGACAACTACTTTTACAAAGTCGAATTTTAAACAAAAGATCTCGGGATGTTACCGCATCGGGCAGTACCTGCCATCATTTGTGATCCGAAAAAGTACTGCTGATAGTCTATATTTAGAGAGTCTGCAACAACATTCACAGCTTAAATTATCTTTAAAAAAAAGAACGTCGTGCGTTCAAAAACCCTTAAATTAATTAAATGAAATTCAGGTCTGTAAAAAGATTAATGCTCCTTGCCATATTAAGCTATTTACCATTTCAAACAATGGCCTGGGGAATGCTTGGGCACCGGGTGGTTGGACAGATTGCGCAAAGTTATTTAACTAAAAAGACAAACCGGGAAGTAAAAAAGATCCTTGGCCGCGAATCTCTGGCAATGGCAAGTAACTGGGGCGATTTTATCAAATCGGAACCAGCATACAATTACCTGGGAAACTGGCATTAC
>CAYHRC010000043.1:0-12553 GCA_964358565.1 uncultured Sphingobacterium sp.
AGGTGCTATATCCCCGAAATTATGGGCTATAATAATATAATCTAAGGTCTCAGGATCAATGCCTGATGATTCCAGAGCATTAACTGCAGCAAAGTAACCCAGGTCTGATGCTTTATGTTCCTTATTTGCATACCTTCTTTCTTCAATTTCGGTAATGTTCTGGAACTTTGATATAATTTCAGAGTTATCGCGTAAAATGGGTTCCCCATTTTTTTCGTAAAAACGATGTTCTAAAAAGTCTGAGTTGGATACGATATTAACAGGGATATAGCTACCCGTGCCTACGATTATAGACTTGATATTATTCATTAAAGGAATTTATACTGAATACTATATTGGTTTATTGTATTAAAGATACGCTTTTATTTTTAATTGCCGAAAGAAGTGAAGTTAAAACAAATGAAGCTGTTTACCATAAGAAGGACTAAAATGTTCAAAACTTAGGTGCCCCATTGTTCTTCCACTCATGAACCGGTTAACTGATATACTAAATAATTGGTGGATACTTTCGGCTACCCTTCCATCTCCACTCATTCTTTTACCCCAGCGGCTGTCATTTAATTTGCCGCCGTGGCAGTCGGCAATCATATGTAAAACCTTTTCGGCCCTATCCGGATAAGCCTTATATATCCAGTCTTTAAAGATCTCTGAAATCGCACCATTTAAGCGCACTAATGTGAAGGAAGCTGCGGATGCACCCGCGTCTGCAGCAGCTTTTATTACCGTTGGTATTTCGTCGCTGTTTAAGCCCGGTATAATGGGAGCATACATTAATCTCACGGGTATATTCTCGCTGCTTAGCCGATGGATAAGCCTGATGCGGCTTTGACCGGTAACCGTTCTCGGCTCCAGCTTTTGACGTAAACTTTCGTTCAGAGAATTTAAAGTAACTGCCACATGGACAAGATCAAGTTTTGCCAGTTCCCTAAGAATATCCATATCGCGGAGCATCAGGTTATTTTTGCTGATAATACTCACAGGATGTTTAAATTTTAAAAATACTTCTAAAAGCGAGCGGGTAATTTTAAGCTTGCGTTCGATAGGCTGATAGCAATCTGTATTTCCCGACAACATGATCGTTGAGGGGACATAACCTTTTTTATTAAAAAACTTCTCGAGGAGAGCAGCGGCGTTTCGCTTGACAACTATTTTCCTTTCAAAATCGAGTCCGGCGCTGAAACCATAGTATTCATGTGAATTTCTTGCATAACAATACAGACAGCCATGCTCACAACCCTGGTATGGATTAATAGAAAGCATAAAAGGCAGATCCGGACTATTAGATTTACTTACAATGTTTTTCGGATGCTCTTCAAAGAGTTGAGTGGCTGTGTTCTCAAGCATGAGTTCATCAATGCCTTCAGCATGGTCAGAGACGTATCTAGACTTCAGGAACTTATTATGCGTGTTAACCTGCGCTCCCCGGCCCTTAAAGAATTCCTGATTTTCAATATGTGGCATTGTTCAAAAATACTAATAAAATTAGTATTTCTTTTCAGGTAATTTAAATTTGCTCCGGCAATTACTAAAGATGGACAGCTGTATAAATAAACCTTTTATCCCTCTAATAAAAAAACATAGAGTTCCTTTGGACCATGAGCGCCAAGCACAAGGGTTTTTTCGATATCAGCAGTCCGGCTTGGCCCTGTTACATTTGAGATCATGGTAGGTAAGGCCTCAGGGTATTTTTCTTTCAATAGTTTGAAACCGTCTTTCAGATCAAGTACGAGCTGTGAAGTATAGGCAATTACAATGTGAACATGGGGATATATACTTAAGCGCCTTCCCGCTTCATTTCCATTCGAAAGAAGTACGCTTCCATTGCGTGAAATAAGAGATTCACATAAGGTTATTCCTACTTCTGCGTTTAAAAAATCTGTATCTGTACTGTAAAAAGGATATTCATATGTACTTAAGAGCTTCTGTAGCTTTGGTTCCCAGCAGTAGATCTTCCGCCAGCTTTTTTGTTCTGCCAGTCCAAGCAGATTTTCAATAAGCTGAATCTCGTTTTCACAAAAAATGAATTGTCCGGATATGGCGGTCAGCTGTTCTGCAAACAGCACATCAAGGTGTCCCGTATAATCTTCATAAAGAGCCGTATCTTCTAAGTTTGGGTATGGGTTATCACGTTTCTCAAGAAGGGCCTTGCGGATCTTCTTGAGCATCTTTTCTTTAGAAGTCGTTTCTTTCATCAACAGCTGCTTTTAAAACAAAAACTTTGAGCATGATTTAACATGCTCAAAGTTTACAATAAAAATCCTGTTCAAAGGAATTTTTAAAATTTTAATCCTGGGATGACCTGTTTTCAGGCAGATCAATATTATGATCAGCTACGCCTTCATGTTCCAGGCTCTCATGCGGGATTTTCGTATGTCCGTTTACAAATTCGTCATAAGTAGTACGGTTATCAAATGGACGCTTGCCCAGAATTTCCTCAAGGTCAGACTGGAAAAGGATCTCCTTCTCAAGCAGTTTTTCAGCTAATTTTTCAAGCCCTTCACGTTTGTCGGTAAGTAACTGCCTGGTGCGCTGATAAGCCTGATCAATCTGATTTCTTACTTCAATATCAATCATTTCTGATGTTTTCTCAGAATAAGGCTTGTTGAACTGATATTCACCCTGCGTATCATTAAATGAAACGTTACCAACCTTTGCATTCATACCATAAATAGTTACCATAGCATAGGATAATTTGGTTATACGCTCAAGGTCATTTTGTGCACCTGTAGAAATTTTGCCGAATACAATATCTTCAGCAACACGACCTCCCAGGGTCATACACATTCCATCGAGTAATTGCTCTGTGGTGTATAAAAATTGTTCCTTAGGCAGATACTGGGCATAACCCAGCGCAGCCACTCCCCTTGGAACAATCGATACTTTAACCAAAGGATCGGCATGCTCAAGGAACCAGCCTGCAATAGCATGGCCAGCTTCATGGTAGGCTACAATTCGTTTCTCTTCAGGTGAAATGATCTTGTTCTTTTTTTCCAGTCCGCCGATAACCCGGTCAACAGCATCCTGGAAATCCTGCATATCCACCGCCTGCTTGTTGCGCCGTGCTGCGATCAGGGCAGCTTCATTACAAACGTTGGCAATTTCCGCTCCCGCAAAACCAGGGGTTTGCGCAGATAATTTCTTAGCGTCAACACCTTCGGCAAGTTTTAAAGGTTTCAGGTGCACCTTAAAGATCTGCTCACGGCCAACCAGATCGGGTTTATCTATAGATATCTGACGGTCAAAACGTCCCGGGCGAAGCAGTGCTGTATCAAGTACGTCAGGTCTGTTCGTGGCAGCAAGTATAATAATTCCGGAGTCGGTACCGAAACCATCCATTTCAACTAAAAGCTGATTTAAGGTGTTCTCGCGTTCATCGTTACCACCTACAATATTATTTTTACCGCGGGCGCGTCCAATAGCATCGATCTCATCAATGAATATAATACATGGAGCTTTGTCTTTCGCCTGTTTGAAAAGGTCGCGCACACGTGATGCACCAACACCCACAAACATTTCCACGAAATCAGATCCTGATAATGAGAAAAAGGGAACCTGGGCTTCACCTGCAACAGCCTTGGCCATCAATGTTTTACCGGTTCCCGGGGCACCAATCAGAAGCGCACCTTTCGGGATCTTTCCTCCAAGATTTGTATATTTTTTGGGATTTTTCAGAAAATCAACGATTTCCATGACTTCCTGCTTGGCCTCTTCCAGCCCGGCAACATCGTTAAAGGTGATACTTACCTGTGATTCTTTATCAAACAGGGTAGCTTTTGATTTACCAATATTAAAGATCTGGCCACCGGCACCACCACCGGCACCACCTCCCATACGTTTCATGATAAATACCCAGAAACCAACAAGAAGCAGTACCGGGAGTATAAAGGACATGAACCATCCAGCCCATGGGCTTTCCCTTGATTCGCTGATTATAGGTGTACGCTGATTGGGGGGAAGGTTTTTTTCGGCGTCTGTAATTTTCGATTCGAAACTTTCATATGTAGCAGCCGTAAAAACATATTGGGGGCCAGTGGCTGACATATTAAAATTACCCTTATTGCGGATATCGTCGTATTTCTTCTGGCCTAAGCGATCTTTCTTAATGTAAACATCTATACTGTAAAGATCCCCGTTTTTATAGGCAACGAGTTTCTCAACATCCCCGGTCTTAAGCATTTCATTCTCAAATTTCTGATAAGTAATGGTTTTGGCATTGCTCTCACTAAATAAGTACTGGACAACGAAAAGTCCGAGTATTATAATTGCATAAAGCCACATAATATTAAATTTAGGGGCTTTGGGGACAATCTTTTTACCGGGAATTTTTTTTATAGGTTTTTTGATATCTGATCTATTTTCTTTCATTTTCTTTGCAAAATTGTATATGGATAATAACGAAACGTAAAACCATATGGTTTATGCGCTTTTATAAAACTGCATCTCTGCATCGCCCCAAAGGTCTTCTATGCCATAAAACTCACGTTTGTCAGTTTTAAAAATGTGAACTACTACATCCACATAGTCAATGATAATCCAGTCGGCATGCTGTAGTCCTTCCTTTCTCCAAGGCTCCAGTTTAAGAGCTTTAAAAACTTCTTCTTCTACGCTTTGGGCAATTGCTTTGATTTGGGTTGATGACTCGGCATGACAAACAACAAAGTAATCAGCAACCGAGCTATGTATATTTCTGAGGTCTAAACGAACGATGTCATTTCCTTTTTTTTCTTGAATGCCATGAACCACCAGTTCGGATATGGAAGTGGATTCTTTAGCTATTTTGTTTTTTACCATTAAAAAAAATTAGTTTTGATAATTCTATAAAGTAAATCTTAATTGCAAAATAATACTTTTTCAGGACTATTTGTAGGACAAAATCTTATTACATTAAAAGAGGTAGACTCTACAAATACCTTTCTTAAAGATGTTTTGTCAAAATCTACGCCATTATTAGATGGTACTGTAATATTGGCAGAAAAGCAATTTGCAGGCAGAGGGCAAACAAATAATACGTGGATAAGCGAGCCGGGTAAAAATCTGACCTTTAGCATACTGCTAAATCCTTCTTTTATGGAGGTGGAAAGACAATTTGAATTAAATAAAGCGATTAGTCTGGCTTTAAATGATGTTCTAAGTAAATACGCCGGAAATGATGCATCTATCAAGTGGCCTAATGATAGTTATCTTGGAAATAAAAAGGTTGCTGGAATGCTGATTGAAAATATCATTCTTGGCAATAAGATCAGGCATGCCATAATTGGAATCGGATTAAATATAAATCAGACTAATTTTCCTGCCCATCTCAAGAATGTTACATCAATGAAGCTTTTCTTACAGAGGGATTATGATTTAATGCTCTTGTTAGGTGAAATTTGCTCTGCTGTTGAAGCAAGGTATTTGCAATTGAAAGCTGCTTCCCGGGAGAATGATTTGGGATACCTTAATAAATTATATTTAAGAGACGAGTGGGCGCTCTTTAAATTTGATAATAAGATCCAGAGCGGCAGGATTACCGGAGTAAGTGAAATTGGACGGCTGCAGCTTGAAACGCCTGATGGCATACGTCAGTTTGATAACAAGGAAATCGAGTTTATAAATGTATAAAATGATATGAAAAAACTATTGGGAATTTTATTGCTGTTTTTTTGCTTTAACGCTCAGGCGCAGTTCGGCGACCCATCTGCTCAAATTTATGACCCTGTTAAGTGGAGTTTTTCATCTGAAAGGGTGAATGACAAGGAATCTGATCTTGTTATTACTGCAAAAATAGAGAAGGGATGGCATGTGTACTCTCAATTTATTGGAGAAGGAGGTCCTGTTCCAACATCATTTAAGTTTAACCCTTCCCCAGCCTATAAACTTATCGGTAAAGTGAGCGAAAGCCCTAAGGCAATATCAGCATTTGATAAAAACTTCGGTATGCAGATCGCCTGGCATAAAGATCTGGTTATATTTAAGCAGCGTGTCAGTCTTAACGAGCCTAAAACCAGCGTCTCAGGCACGCTCGAATTTATGGTTTGTAATGATGAACGTTGTCTTCCGCCTTCAGAAGTGGAATTTAAAATACCTGTAATTGCAAACACTGCAGTTTCGGCCAGCACACCAAATACAAAATCCGGCTCCCTTCCTGCCGCTGGTACCACACTTAATGCAGCGCCGGCCGATACTTCTTCAAATGCGGTTTTGAGTCCCAAAGCAGTGGACAGCTCCCGGCCAAAGAATAGCTCTAAGGGATCCTTTTGGGGAATCTTTATTGCAGGATTTATTGGCGGTCTTGCTGCATTTTTTATGCCCTGCATTTATCCAATGATACCCTTAACAGTTTCATTTTTCACTAAAAAGGCCGGGTCGCGCGCAAAAGGGATCCGGAGCGCATTGATCTACGGTATATCGATCATTATCATTTATGTAGCGCTTGGCTTATTAATCACCTTAATATTTGGAGCATCTGCATTAAATGAGGCGGCAAGCAGCGCGACATTTAATCTGCTTTTCTTCATAGTTCTGCTCATTTTCGGCATTTCATTTCTTGGAGCATTCGAGATCACTCTTCCCTCTTCATTGGTAAATAAGATGGATGAGAAGTCTGATCAGGGCGGATTTATCGGCTTATTTTTTATGGCTTTTACGCTCGCACTGGTTTCGTTTTCGTGTACAGGACCCATCATAGGAACGCTGCTTGTCGATGCAGTTTCAAAAGGCTCTTACCTGGGCCCGGCAATAGGGATGCTGGGATTTTCATTGGCATTGGCCATACCTTTTACGCTTTTCGCGATATTTCCTTCCTGGCTAAAAGAAATGCCTAAGTCGGGGGGCTGGTTAAATACAGTTAAAGTTTCTTTGGGTTTCCTGGAAATAGCCTTAGCCTTTAAATATTTATCCAATGTGGATCTTGCATATCACTGGGGCATTTTTGATCGTGATATATTTCTTGTGGTATGGATTATCGTGTTTGCCTTTTGGGGATTATATCTCTTTGGCAATATCCGCCTCTCTCATGATGTTGAGGTTGGTTTTTTGTCGCTTCCCCGTTTGTTTTTTGCGATGTTCATACTGGGATTTTCCCTTTACATGGTTCCGGGTTTATGGGGAGCACCACTAAAAGCGATCAGTGCCTGGCTGCCACCCCAGGCGACGCAGGATTTTGATCTGTATACTCAAAGGGACTTCACAAGCCCTGCTCAGGAAACTTCCGGTAAAAAATATGGCGCCCTATTTCATGCTCCGCATGGACTGGATGCATTTTATGATTATGAGCAAGGCCTGGCCTATGCAAAAACTGTTAATAAACCAGTGCTGATTGATTTTACAGGATGGAGCTGCACCAACTGCCGAAAAATGGAAGCTACTGTCTGGGCTGACAAAGAAGTTTTGCGAAAGCTCAAAGAAGATTACGTTTTAATATCTTTGTATGTTGATGATAAAACCGAATTGGCGGAAAACGAGAAGTTTACTTCCGCATTCAGCAGGAAAAACATAAAATCAATTGGGCAGAAATGGGGTGACTTTCAGGCTTCAAAGTTTGGAACCAATTCTCAGCCTTATTATGTGATAACTGATAATGAAGGCAATGTTCTCATTCCGCCACAAGCTTTTGATCTCAGCATTGATAATTATATTAATTTTTTAAATAAAGGCAAAGAAGCTTTCAAGAGTAATTAGCTATGAATACAAATTCTGTTAAGAATATCGGAGTTTTTACGTCCGGAGGTGACTCCCCCGGAATGAATGCAGCAATACGTGCTGTCGTACGTACGGGTATGTACTATAATTTAAATGTAACCGGGATTTTCCGTGGTTATGATGGCATGATCAGTGGTGATTTCCAGCCTATGGAACGTAAATCGGTGGCTAATATCATTCAGCGGGGTGGCACTTGCTTAAAAACCGCGCGCAGTGATGAATTTCGTACCGTAGAAGGCAGAAAAAAGGCTTACGATCAAATAAAACGTTATAATATCGATGCCCTGGTAGCTATTGGCGGTGATGGCACTTTTCGGGGAGCCAATATATTTAATGAGGAATATAATGTGCCTGTGATGGGCTTACCAGGAACAATAGATAACGACCTTGTTGGTACGGATTATACCATTGGATATGATACGGCAATAAATACAGTTATTGAAGCAGTCGATAAGATCCGCGACACCGCCGAATCGCATGACCGCTTGTTTATTGTGGAAGTTATGGGTCGGGATTCGGGTCTTATTGCTTTAAGAAGCGGGATCGGTTCTGGTGCTGAGGCTATATTGATTCCCGAAACAAAAACTGACATAGCCGCATTACTTTCCCGGCTCGAAATGGGCCGTAAGGATAAGTCATCAAAGATTATTATTGTAGCCGAGGGGGATGAAGTGGGAGGTGCATTTGAAGTTGCTCAAAGGGTGAAAGATAAATTCCCCTTTATTGATACCCGTGTTTCTATATTAGGCCAT
The DNA here is from genome assembly GCA_964358565.1 of uncultured Sphingobacterium sp. Taxonomy (GTDB): domain Bacteria; phylum Bacteroidota; class Bacteroidia; order Sphingobacteriales; family Sphingobacteriaceae; genus Daejeonella. Next base: position 8,433 of record CAYHRC010000043.1, read on the forward strand.
ATCCAGAGAGGCGGTCCTCCATCCTGCATGGACCGGGTATTAGCAAGCAGGCTTGGTGTTGCTGCAGTGGAATCGCTCATGGCAGGGAGAAATGGAGAAATGATCGGGATTGTCAATGGTGAAGTTCATTTTACTCCATTTTCTTATGCGACAAAACATAATCCGGATATAAATTTAGAACTATTAAAAATCGTTGACATCCTTTCACTTTAATTATTAATGAAAACTCCGGGATATCTTTTTCTAATGCTTTGCTGTTTCGGTCTCGCCTGTACTAATCCTCGCGGGGAAAAGGGACGGGAAACGAAAGATCCGACTGCCCTGACAATCAGACTTCATGAAATTGCCGGAGGTCTGCATTCACCTGTTGCAGCTGCATTTACTCCTGAAGGGCTTATGCTTGTTTGTGAACAAACGGGTGTAATCAGGTCAATAGAAAATGGCAAACTGAGTGATACATCTTTTCTAGATCTGCAAAGCAAACTGGTTAAGATAAGTGCAGCTTATGATGAACGTGGTTTACTTGGTATAGCCCTTCATCCTGATTACAGCTCAAATAAAAAGTTTTATGTTTATTACAGTGCTCCTTCCCAGCAAATCGGAAGTGACCATAAATCGGTTTTAGCGGAGTTTAAAACTTCATCCAACCCGCATCAGGCAGATGCTACGTCTGAACGGATCATATTAACGGTTGAGCAGCCCGAGAGTAATCATAATGGCGGCAATATAAAGTTTGGCCCCGACGGATATTTATATATCGGCATGGGCGATGGTGGTGGTGCAGGCGATATGCACGGTCCTTCGGGGAACGGACAAAACCTGAATACTCTTCTGGGCAAAATTTTGAGAATTGATGTGAATACCACAAAGGCTTATGGCATTCCGGCAGATAATCCATTTGTTGGGAAACCTGCAAAACCCGAGATCTGGGCCTATGGTTTGCGTAATCCATGGCGTTTCTCATTTGACAGAAAGACCGGGCGCTTATTTGTTGCTGATGTCGGACAGAACACCTATGAGGAGGTTAATATTATTGAAAAAGGCGGTAATTATGGATGGAAGATAATGGAGGCCACACATTGTTTTGAGCCGGCGAAGAATTGTAAGACAGAGGGTCTTAAATTACCAATTAATGAATATGATCATAAAACCGGGATCAGTATTACGGGGGGCTATGTATATAATGGCAAGTCTTTGAAAGGTCTTACCGATAAATACTTGTTCGCCGACTGGACAGGTCCGGTTTTTTACCTTGAAAATAGCGAAAATACATGGACCAGGAAAAGTATCGAACTTGCTGGCAAGCCTGCCGGTGATCTGAAGATATTGAGTTTCGCTGAAGATAATGATGCTGAATTGTATATCCTGACAAACCAGGAAGTGGGTCCTAAAACTGTAAAGGGAGCAGTGTATAAATTAGTAAACCCATAATGGATACTATCAGGCAGCATTTTTCTGAAGCTCAGGAAATATTACAGGCTTTTATTTCAGAGCCTCAGAATTTTAGAAATATTGAACTTGCAGGCCGGATACTTGTAAAGTGCATTCAAAGTGGGGGTCAGATTTTATCATGTGGGAATGGTGGTTCGATGTGTGATGCCATGCATTTTGCCGAAGAGCTTTCCGGCAGGTACCGGAATGACAGGCCTGCCTACCCTGCTTTAGCTATCTCAGATCCGGCGCACCTCTCCTGTGTGGCAAATGATTATGGATATGCCTTTGTATTTTCTAGAATGGTTGAGGCGATCGGCCGTAAAGGCGATGTGCTTTTTGCTATAAGCACTAGCGGCAATTCTGAGAACATACTCAGGGCAATTGAATCAGCAAAAAATAAAGGCATGAATGTGATCGGACTCACAGGAAAAGATGGGGGGAAAATGGCCGGGCTTTGCGATGTGGAAATCAGAGCACCACATTCAGATTATGCAGACCGTGCACAGGAAATTCATATCAAGGTTATTCATGCCTTAATAGATTTTGTAGAGAAGAATATGGATCAGTATGGCGCCTAAGGAAGGGTAAAGAGTTAAAGCAATTTCTCAGCTACCTCCTGCCAGGTATTAACCCGCTCATAATCAGTTAGTAATAAGTTGTGGGGTGAGGAGAACAATAGCTTTCTCCCTTCAAAGTCTTTAAAGTTCTTAATGCGGTCGTCAATGATGATGTCTACATTAACAATCTTATATCCGCATAAAATAATATGCTGCCATCCGATAAACGGAAAATGTTCTGCCAGCCACTCGTATTTATCCTGGAGGGAGTTGGGGAATTCCATTGCTGCCGAAACAACAAAGACTTCATACTTTTCCTGTAATTGTTTCATTACCTCAACACTGCCCGGGATAAGTTCCAGATCGCGGAAAAAGCCCTTTTCATTAATATATTCGTAAAGCTTCATTTTTGCATGCTCTGGAACATGACTTATAATTTCATTACCGGGAAGTATTTTCAGATCCAGGGGAACAGCGTAATCACGATTGTATAAGCGTATAAATTTAGCAAGCGGATCAGCTAATACTTCATCCATATCCACTGCAATTCGGGGTTTTCTTTGAGACATGCCTCAAAAATAGGGAATTCCGTTTTTTAAATCTTATTTTTTTATATCTTTGCAACCCCGCAGAATAGACTCCGGGAATATGTTGAATACATAAAACTTGAAAAATGGCAACTAAAATCAGATTGCAAAGATTCGGTAAGAAGGGTAAGCCTTTTTATCACGTAGTGGTAGCAGACGCCCGTGCTCCAAGAGATGGTAAATTCATCGAAAGATTAGGTTCTTATAATCCAAACACAAATCCGGCTACTATTGAGATCAATTTCGAGAAAGCCTTAGATTGGGTTAATAAAGGAGCTCAGCCTACAGATACTTGTCGTGCTATACTTTCTTATAAAGGAGTAATGTACAAGAAACATCTTGAAGGTGGTGTTAAAAAGGGTGCATTGACCCCAGAACAGGCCGAAACTAAATTTGCTGAGTGGTTACAAAGCAAAGAAGGCAAGATCGAAGGTAAAAAGGACAGCCTGACTAAATCTAAAGATGAAGTTAAGAAAGCGGCTTTAGTTGCTGAAGCTAAGAAAAAGGAAGAAATTGCAGCTGCAATAGCAGTAAAGAATACTCCACCTGTTGAAGAAACTGAAGAGGAAGTTGTAGAAACTCCGGAAGCTGAGGCATCAGAAGAAGTTGCTGAAGCTCCTGTAGCTGAGGAAGCTGCTGAGGCTCCTGTTGCTGAAGAGGTTGCTGAAGCTCCTGTAGCTGAAGAAGCTACGGAGGCTCCTGCTGCTGAATCATCAGAAGAAACTCCTGCTGAAGAGAAGCCAGAGTAATCTTAGAGGATTAAATTAATTTAACGTCATTGCAAATGCCGTTCTAACATGAACTCCGGGGAGGGCTTGAAGGAAGCATTAGCAATGACGTTCCTGTTTTACAGAAATGAATATTGAAGATTGTTTTTACATCGGCTACATCACTAAAACCAAGGGTTTAAAGGGGGAGGTGCAGGTTTATTTTGAATTTGATGAACCTGAAGATCTTACACTCGATTCTGTTTTTGCTGAGATAAACGGGAAACTTGTTCCATTTTTCGTATCAGCGTATAAGCTGCAGAACAACCAGACCGGCAATTTTTACTTTGATGATATAGATACCATTGAAAAGGCCGAAGCCCTGGTTCGCAAAAAGCTTTATCTTCCCAATAATTTAAAACCCGTAAGGGATGAGGACGAATTTCTCATCACCGATCTGAAGGGTTTTATAGTGCATGATGAGGTAGCTGGCGAGCTTGGCGAGATCATCGAAATTCATGAATATCCCCAACAGTACGTTGCTGTAGTACCCTATAAAAACAAAGAGATCATGTTTCCCCTCAATGATGATCTGATAGTGGAGATTGACGAGGAAAAGGGTATACTTCGGGTTGCATTGCCTGAAGGGCTCATTGATCTGTATCTGGAATCGTAGAGACGCACAATTGTGCGTCTCCCATAATTGCAATTAATTTCTCCTGCATTCATTGTTCGTCTGAGACGCATAATTGTGCGTATTCATAATTTGTATTTCCCATACAATTTTTCTCCTGTATTCATTGTTCGTCTGAGACGCACAATTGTGCGTCTCTACA